>JAAZYJ010000416.1 GCA_014239715.1 Flavobacteriales bacterium | reverse complement strand
GCGCTTGTACTTCAACCAGACTCTGACTTCCAAACAAATCCATTTGACCGCTTTCATTGCTTGGTTCGGAAGAAACAACAATTTCTTCGCCCAGAACCCTTCTGGCAAGGTTCCTAAATTCCAATTCTGTAAATGCTTCTCTTATTTTATCCGCATTTGCTTCTGAAACCTTGAGGTCTTCCTCGTTGAATTCAACCGCGACATCTGTTATTATCGTGGCCAAAGATTTTGACATTTTTCCCTGATCTGCAAAATTTTCTACATTTTCTCTTTGCTTTCCTTTGAGCTGGGAAGAATTACTAATTATCCCCTCCAATGAACCATACTCCTTCAGTAATTTAGATGCCGTTTTTGGCCCTATTCCGGGAATTCCGGGAATGTTGTCTGCGGTATCTCCCTGTAGCCCCAGAACATCTATTACCTGCTCTACTTTATCTATGTCGAATTTCTCGCAAATCTCTGCAGGGCCCCAAATTTCCGCTGGATTTCCTCCTCTTCCGGGGCGGAACATTTTTGATTTCTCGGTAACCAATTGACCAAAATCTTTATCCGGGGTCATCATAAAAACGTTATATCCTTTGCTTTCAGCAATTTTGGATAGAGTGCCAATTGTATCGTCTGCCTCAAATCCTTCAACCTCAATGATTGGCACATTAAATGCTCTTATAATATTTTTAATCGGCTCGATCATCGTTATTATCCCTTCAGGGGTTTCATCCCGATGTGCTTTATAATCAGGAAATTCCTCTTTTCTACCCGAAGAACCACCTGGTGGATCAAAAACCACAGCCAAATGCGTTGGTCTTTCATTTTTTAAAACATCTATAAGCGAATTCGTAAATCCAAATGCAGCGGAAGTATTTTGACCTTTTGAATTAATTCTGGGATTCTTTGCAAACGCAAAATATGCCCTAAAAATTAACGCATAAGCGTCTATTAGAAAGAGTTTTTTATCTAATTCGGGTGTTATCATTTTTTGCCTTCGTTAATTCCAGGTTGAACCTTCTTTAGAATCTTTAACTGTGATTCCCGCATTAGATAGTCCATCCCTTATCTTATCAGAAGTAGACCAGTCCTTGTTTTCTCTTGCTTCCTGCCTCAAGTCAAGAACTAATTTCATTATTGGCTCCAGTTTATTGTCTTGTTCGGGTGTGTCGACAGAAAGGCCTAAAACATCAGTAACAAATCCATTCATCGTATTTCGCAACAGATTCAAATCAGCCTCCGAAATAGATTCTTTTCCGTCTTGAATTGAGTTTATGTATTTGACTACTTCAAAAAGATTCGCTATCAAAACGGGGGTGTTAAAATCATCGTTCATTGCATCGTAAAAACTGTCGATATAATCCTGCACCTTTTTAGTAGACTTCTCTCCGGGTGTAAGTGCCTCCAAACTTGACATAGCCTCTTGCAAACGAGTATGCCCTTTTTCTGAAGCAAGCAATGCTTCGGAAGTAAAATCAAGTGTGCTCCTGTAGTGCGCCTGCATCATGAAAAACCGTACGGTCATTGGGCCAAAAGGCTTTTTCATGAACTTGTTTTCTCCCGAAAACAATTCATAGGGCAAAATGGAATTCCCTGTGGATTTACTCATTTTCTTTCCATTAAGGGTGAGCATGTTTCCGTGCATCCAGTAGCGTACAGGTGAAATGCCAAAAGCGCCCGTCCCCTGGGCAATCTCACACTCATGATGCGGAAACTTCAAATCCATGCCTCCTCCGTGAATGTCAAATTGATCCCCCAAATATTTGGTGCTCATCGCCGAACACTCCAGATGCCAACCAGGAAAACCTATGCCCCATGGTGATGGCCATTTCATAATATGGTCCTGAGATGCACTCTTCCATAGCGCAAAATCCAAAGGAGCTCTTTTTTCATCTTGTCCATCCAGCTCCCGTGTGTTGGAAATAAGGTCTTCAATTTTTCTTCCGGAAAGTTCACCATAATTATTTGTTGTATTGTATTTAACAACATCAAAGTATACCGATCCGTTAGACTCATAAGCGAGGCCAGCTTTTTGAAGAGATTGAACCAATTCTATTTGTTCTATTATGTGACCGGTTGCCGTTGGTTCGATATTGGGAGACAAATTATTAAACTGTTCCAGAACTTTATGAAAGTCTCTGGTGTACTGTTGCACTATTTCCATAGGTTCCAGACTCTCCAGGCGTGCCTTTTTTGCAATCTTATCTTCGCCATCATCCAAATCATCAACCAAATGACCAACATCCGTAATATTTCGAACATATCTGATCTTATAGCCCAAATGTTTTAAATAACGATAAATCATATCGAACGATATGAATGTTAGGCAATTCCCTAAATGAACATTACTATAAACAGTCGGGCCACAAACGTACAAACCAACAAACCCCTCTTTTAGAGGAGTAAATTTTTCTTTCTTGGCATTAAGGCTGTTATAAATTATAAGGTTTTCTGCTCGCGCGTTCATTTACATAAAATTCTAGTGAATAAACAAATATAATTTTAATTAAGACAACGACTTCAGAAAGGGCAAGGAACTAAATAATACCACCTTTATTTTTTTTTTGTAAATTGGTTCTCGTTATTTTTTGAAAACTAACCATAATATTGGAGCTCTGATACACACATGTCAATAGCTCTGCTACTTTTAATTATGTCGAAGCTGATACGTTTTTTTCTTTTGATGGTCATTTTGCTTCTGCAAAAACCAGTAAATGCACAAATAGACACTTTGTTTTGGTTCGCCGCACCAGAAGTATCTTCTTCGGTCGGTGATAGTCCTATTTATCTGCGTTTTATGACCTATGGTGCCGCCTCTGATGTGACGGTATCCTTACCAGCAAATGGTTCATTTGTGCCAATTTCACTTTCGATTCCCGCTAATTCCGTTGACAGTATTGATTTAACTTCTCTGATTGCAAGTATCGAAAGCCCGGCTGGCAATACCGTTTCCAACAATGGCATAAAGATCGTTGCAACAGAATTGATCGGTGCTTTTTATGAGTTAAAAAGCACTTCCAATAAAGAAATATTTACCCTAAAGGGGGGGAAGGCTCTTGGCGATAATTTCTACACACCTTTTCAAAAAAACTGGGACAATGGAGCGACAACACCAGCTTCTTTTTCTTCCATAGATATTGTTGCTACTGAAAATACTACAACGATTCTTATTACACCCAGAACAAATGTTACAGGACACGCTCAAGATGTAACCTATTCTGTTCTTCTTAACGAAGGAGAAACATACAGTGCCCGAGACATGAATGTTTCGTCTGGAACTTCTTTAGCAGGGTCCATCGTTTCGTCCGATAAGCCAATTGCCCTTACGGTTTATAGTGGGGCATTAAGTAATTCAGGCTGTACAAGTACCATGGGAGACCAAATTACTTCTGAACCTTATGCCGGCAAGAACTTTATCGTTAACGGCGGCTCATCGGGAAATGACAGAGTCTATATTCTTGCGACACAAAATGCAACGAGCATTACAATTGATAACAGTGGAACCAATACAACGCTTATAAACTGGGGAGAAACATATGAGGTGGCACTTTCGGATGCACTAAATTATATTTCAACTTCAAAGCCAGTATATGTATGGCATGCCTCCGGATACGGCTGTAATCTGAGTGGCGCTCAGGTACCCCCATTATTCTGTGCTGGAACGTACTCATCTGCATTCACGCGTACATCCAGTGATTCTCTTGGTCTTATTTTGTATACACGAACAGGGTTCGAGGATCAATTTGCTTTGAATGGTAATTCGCTGTTGATTCCTGCAAGCTCCTTTTCTATAGTTCCTGGAACCGCGGGCGATTACAGTGTGGCGATGATCCATTACTCTACAGTTGATGTTCCGGTAAACTCGTATAATATTGTAACAAATACAGGTGATATTTTTGGATTGGGTGTGCTTTCAGGAAACGATGGTGATGGAAGTGGCTATGGTTATTTCTCCGAATTTAATTCATACCCCTTCATTGACGCAGGACTGGACGCCACAATATGTGCAAACACATCAATTTCAATCAATGGGTCAATTGGTGGCGGATCAGTTACGGGATACTGGAGTGGAACAGGTTTTGGAGGTTTTCTAAACGCAACTGACGTTCTTTCGAACCAATATATTCCGAGCCCTCTGGATACTCTGATATCTCCTATTGAGATAATATTAACTTCTACAGGGCCGTGTCCGGTCATCAAGGATACAATGCTATTGGTAGTTGAGCCTGCCCCCATAGTTAGCGCATCTGCAGATCAGGCAGTTTGCGAAAACAATGCTGTTGTGCAGCTGGCCGGAAGTGTAGATGGAGGAGCCTCAACAGGTATCTGGAGCACGCTTGGATCCGGTACTTTCAGCCCGAACAATACAACACTCAATGCCACGTACGACCCTTCGGGAACTGATCTGTCAAATGGTTCGGTACAGCTGATATTAACCTCAACAAATTTTGGTTCGTGCCTTGCAGAATCGGACACGATGGAAATCATATTTTCGTCAGCTGCAATTGTGGATGTCGGTGTTGATACCATTTATGTATGCGAAAATAACCCCATTGCAAGCTTGTCCGGAAGTGTTTCTGGAATTTCGTCTACGGGTAGCTGGACGTCCTCTGGAACCGGCGTTTTCCTTCCGGATAACCTCGATTTAAATGCAAATTACCAACCAAGTAATGCAGATTTATCGGCGGGTAATGTTTGGATCCAGCTTCAATCCACTGCAAATGTAAATTGCAACCCTGTTTCGGATAGCCTGATAATTGTATTCACCCCTTCACCCACCATTGACCCCGGGCCTAATATGCTTGCATGTACCAATGATGCTGCAGTGGATTTAAATGGAATTATAGGAGGTGCGACAACTACTGGAATATGGACGGGTGGAGCGGGAACGTATTCTCCAAGCGACACTGATCTAAACGCCAATTATACACCAACTTCAGGTGAAATATCAAGCGGGACACTATTTTTAACCTTAACATCGACAAATAATGGCGGATGTCTTGCGGTCAATGAAAACATTCAAATTAGCTTTATTGCCGAGCCATATGCAAACTTTAATGCAACGGATGGCTGTTTGTATGATGCTACTGTTTTTTCCGATTTTTCCCTTCCGGGATATGGAAAT
>JAAZYJ010000111.1 GCA_014239715.1 Flavobacteriales bacterium | reverse complement strand
TTACCTACCCTCCGAACTTCATCCTTAAAAAGAGACCTTAATGGTTCCACAACCTGCAGTTTCATATAATCCGGCAATCCTCCTACATTATGATGCGACTTGATCGTTGCACTTGGTCCCTTGACTGAAATTGACTCAATAACATCCGGGTAGATCGTTCCCTGCCCGAGCCACTGTGCGCCCTTTACTTTTTTTGATTCATCATCAAAAACGTCGATAAAAACCTTTCCGATCGCCTTTCTCTTCTCCTCCGGGTCTGTTATTCCTTCAAGCTCATTGTAAAATAATTGCTTCGCATCAACACCCTTTACGTTAAGCCCCATTCCTTGATAGGACTGAAGTACGTCTTCGAATTCTGATTTTCGAAGTAATCCATTATCCACAAAGATGCAGTGCAAATTACTACCAATTGCACGGTGCAATAGCATTGCGGCGACTGACGAATCCACCCCACCGGATAACCCAAGTATCACCTTATCTCCTCCGATCTTAGTCTTAAGTTCGTTCACTGTTGTTTCTACGAAAGAGTCGGGTGTCCAGGATTGTTGACAACCACAGATCGTCACAATAAAATTTTTCAACAATACCGAACCTTCTGTGGTGTGATATACTTCCGGATGAAACTGAATACCATATGTTGATTCTCCGCTGATACGATAACCGGCAAATTCAACATCCGGAGTACTGCATATCACTTCGTAAGATTCAGGAACGCTGGTTATACTATCAGCATGGCTCATCCACACTTGCGAATTTGCCGAAATACCGGCCATTAGCTCAGAATTATTGTTCACGTACGCCAGGTTGGCCCTACCGTATTCTCTGGTATTGGATGGCAGGACCTCGCCACCATAGGCTTGTGCCATATATTGTGCGCCAAAGCAAACTCCCAATAACGGCAAACTACCTTTAAACCCCGACAGATCAGGCTTTGGTGCACTATCATCTCTGACAGAAAATGGGCTGCCGGACAGGATTATTCCTTTCACATTAGCTCCAATCTCCGGAATACTGTTGTATGGGTGGATTTCACAATAAACGTTCAGTTCTCTTACCCGACGAGCGATCAGCTGAGTATATTGTGAACCAAAATCAACTATAATAACCAATTCTTGCATTCGGCAAATATATAAAGAGCCAAGGTCTTAGATATCATCAATATCCGAAACTTATTAACTCAAAGCAACTACATAGAAATCTGTTTTATAAATTGGTCTGAAATATGAAAAGATTAGCTGTTTATTGTGGGTCCAGTTTAGGCGTGAATCCGCTGTACCAAGAAGAAGCCATTAAACTTGGAGAAATGATGGCAAAAGAGAATTGCGGCCTTGTCTACGGAGGAGGTGCAATTGGGATCATGGGGGCTATTGCCGATTCTGTACTGAAGCACGGAGGTTCAGCCTTAGGTGTTATCCCTAAATTTCTGGATCAGGTTGAAATCACTCATAACGACCTGACTGAATTATTTGTAACTGAAAATATGCCAGAAAGAAAAAATAAAATGTATCAGCTCGCAGACGGATTTATAGCGCTCCCCGGAGGAATTGGCACAATGGAAGAATTATTTGAAGTATATACATGGCGTCAGCTGAAAATACACGACAAGCCAATAGGCATTCTAAATATTAACGGATATTACGACCATCTTATCGCACACATTGATCATATGGTGTCTGAAGGATTTCTGCAACAGAAGCATACTGAGCTGATCTTTGTCAGAAGCGAACCCGGAGCGCTATTAAATGAGATGCTAAAAGTGATCCCCGAAAAAAAAACAGAGCTCGACCAATTAAATGGTTAAACCAATTATAGCCGTCAAACTAAAACTAAATGTCTTAGTAACAGCAGAGTAGCCGCAAGTTAATCGCATACGACCAAATTAATGGTGAACAACACCACCGTTTGAGCGTTCCGAAAAGGTTTAGTTTTACTAACTTTCGGCCTTACGAAAGAACAGACAAGTGTATTCCAACGTTCATAGATCAATTAGTTTAGTTATAATCCTGCTGGGAATTAGTTTTAGTGCTATTAGCCAAAATGTGATTACGGGAACGGTCACAGACCTCGCTTTCGGACAAGAAGTGTTGGGTGCAAGAGTTACGATCAAAGAGACAACCACTTTTACTGAGACCAATGAGTATGGCAAGTTTACCCTCAGCACAGAGCTTTCCTATCCAATAACGCTTATCATCGAAGGATTTGGATTTGAAGAGATGGAGTACGTTGTAAAATCAGCCAAACAAAAGGTAAACATTAGCCTTGGCGACAATTCTACTCTTTTGGACGGAGTCGAAATTCAAAAGATCAACATCTCACAAAAGCAAAAAGAATCAGCGCTTACCGTTGAATCCATGAGCTTAATGGCCATCAAACAATGCGCGGCAGTAGATTTTTACGAAGGTTTGGGCGCATTAAAGGGAGTAGACCTGACCTCCGCTAGTATTGGGTTCAAAGTAATCAATACACGCGGTTTTAATTCTACTTCACCTGTGAGGTCATTACAAATTATTGATGGTGTGGACAATCAGGCACCTGGACTCAATTTTTCTCTCGGTAACTTTTTAGGATCTTCCGAGCTCGATCTTAAAAAGGTTGATCTAATTGTAGGTGCAAGCTCTTCCTTCTACGGGCCTAACGCATTTAATGGTGTGATCAGCATGGAAACCAAAGACCCCTTCCAGTTTCAAGGTCTTAGTGTTCAGGCGAAAATGGCGGAAAGGAATTTACTGGAAACCGCTATTCGTTATGCAAAAGCATTCCAGAACAAAGCTGGCGAGGATAAGTTTGCTTTTAAATTCAATGTGTCTTTTCTTAAGGCAGACGATTGGGTA
>JAAZYJ010000306.1 GCA_014239715.1 Flavobacteriales bacterium | reverse complement strand
CGAAAAATGCCAGATCTTGGTTCCATCACCAATCTCGCATCCATCATCAATTACAGAACTTTGGTATTATTATTCCGGTATTCTTTATATGCAATGCAGTGCTCTTTTATTTTGCATTCAAATATGCTTACGACAAAGACAGAAAAGCATACTTCTATTCTCACAATAACAAACTTGAAATGTTATGGACAGTGGTTCCGGCAATAGTTCTTGCCGTTATCATTGTATTAGGACTTCAGACCTGGAACGAGATAACAGACCTTTCCGGAGATTATGTGGTTCAGGAACACAATATTCTCCCGGCAGAAGGAGGTGAACCCAACGTCAAGTCTAGCTTTGAGGTTAAAAATGCATTTCAAACCATGGCTGAGGCAGGATTGCACCTGAGCTCTTTGGGTGGCAACGCAAAAAATGTGTTGGTTGAAAAGGATGGTGCATGGGTAATTCAAACCTATGAGCAGCAGGGAGACAGTGCGTTGGTTATCACAGAGCTCAAGAAGTTCTCAACCAGGAACAAGGCGTTGTTGGCAATGGTTGAAGACAGTGTGTACACCTTCACGGAATTAAAAGAACAAAAACACATTGAGCTTTATTCCAAGCAATTTGATTGGACAACGCGTTATGCGGGAAAAGACAATGAATTAGGAGACGCTAATTTTAAGTTGATAGATTACAACAGCTGGGGCGACACAAATTCATTTTTAAATCCTCTTGGCCTGATTTCATCAGAAACTATATCCCTTCATTATAAGAGAATTGATCAAAGAGTGGATTACATCAATGAATATTTAGGTAGCGAAGATGCGACGTACACGACAGATGAAAAGCTTGCAGAATTGACTGAAGAAATGGAAAGGCTAAAAAGGAAAAAGCAGAGAATTCAGGCGACCATAGCAAATGAAATGGACCTTAGCGAAATGGAAAAGCTCAATGTCAATTCCAGAGTGTACGATGATGTTGTTTTAAAAGGAGACATGCACCTTGTAGTTGGGCAGCCCTATGAATTCCAATTCAAGGCACAGGATGTAATCCATTCAGCTTATTTTCCACATTTCAGAGCACAGATGAATTGTGTTCCAGGTATGGCAACGCAGATAAAGTTCACACCGACTATGACTACAAAGGATTTTAAAGCACATCCTGAGATCATAGCAAAATATGAGGGTATAAACAAAGGTAGAGCGAAGGAAGGAAGGCCTCAGGTAGAACCGGGATATATTCTTTTGTGTAATAAGATATGTGGATTGTCCCACTCTAAAATGTGGATCAGTATTGTCGTTGAAACTCAGGAGGAATATGACGCTTGGTTTGCAGAACAAAAAACATTTGAACAACAGCTTAAGGAAAGTAACCTGAAGTAGATAGATAGAATTAAGAATTTAACAAGATAGTTATGGGAGCTCACGCACATGCTCATCATCATAAAGAGAGTTTTATAACCAAATACATCTTTTCACAGGATCACAAGATGATTGCGAAGCAGTTCTTGTTCACTGCGATTATCATGGGTGTTGTTGGGGTGTTCTTGTCTACGCTATTTCGTATTCAGCTTGGATGGCCGGG
Organism: Flavobacteriales bacterium; assembly: GCA_014239715.1. The sequence goes on along the minus strand of JAAZYJ010000306.1, from coordinate 5,366 downwards.
GCCAAACATAATGAACAGTATTTTTCTTGGAGACTGGGCACCTAACGGCGTGATGAACAGCAATATGTATCTGGGGCTGGTCACCATTCATGGTACTATCATGGTCTTCTTTGTTTTGACCGGTGGTTTATCCGGAACATTTTCCAATTTACTAATCCCGCTTCAGCTAGGGGCAAGGGATATGGCTTCAGGGTTCTTGAATATGTTCTCTTATTGGTTTTTCTGCCTTTCAAGTGTAACCATGCTGATTTCACTTTTTGTAGAAAGCGGGCCTGCAATGGCCGGTTGGACAATTTATCCCCCAATCTCTGTATTGGAAGAATCTGTGCCTGGTTCCGGTCTTGGTATGACACTTTGGTTGGTATCTATGGCAATATTCATTGCGTCTTCACTGCTAGGGTCGTTGAACTATATTGTTACAATTCTCAACCTTAGAACAAAAGGAATGAAGATGACCAGAATGCCACTAACGATCTGGGCGTTCTTTGTTACAGCAGTATTAGGGGTACTTTCATTTCCTGTCCTTTTATCTGCAGCTGTGCTTTTGATCATGGACAGAGGTTTCGGAACCAGCTTCTATATCTCTGACATTTTTATTGACGGTCATGCGCTAGACCAAACAGGCGGTAGTCCGATCCTGTTTCAACACTTGTTCTGGTTCCTTGGACATCCGGAGGTATACATCGTACTTTTGCCTGCTCTTGGAATTACCTCAGAGATTATTTCAACAAACTCAAGAAAACCAATTTTTGGTTATCGAGCGATGATCGGTTCAATTTTGGCAATCGGATTCCTTTCATTTATTGTTTGGGGCCACCACATGTTCATAACGGGAATGAATCCATTCCTAGGTGGGGTTTTCGTGTTTACAACCTTACTGATCGCTATACCATCTGCGGTAAAGGTGTTTAACTATATTACAACAATGTGGAAAGGAAATATTGTCTTTACTCCTGCGATGATGTTTAGTATTGCTTTGGTTTCTACCTTCATTACCGGAGGGGTGACCGGGATCATTCTTGCAGATTCGGCTCTGGATCTTGATGTGCATGACACCTATTTTGTTGTTGGACACTTTCATATCGTAATGGGACTTTCGGCCATATTCGGAATGTTTGCGGGAGTGTATCATTGGTTCCCTAAACTATACGGAAGGATGATGAATAAAAAAATGGGTTATCTGCATTTTTGGGTAACGCTGGTGTGTGGATACGGTGTGTTCTTTCCGATGCACTTTACGGGACTTGCCGGGGCACCTAGACGGTATTATGAGTATTCTGAATTCCCGATGTTCGACCATGTAATTGATTTGAACGTAGTAATAACTGTTTTCGCTTTAGTAGGTGCAGCGATTCAGCTGGTATTCCTGTTCAATTTCTTTTATAGCGCTATAAGAGGACAACGGGCAGTGCAGAATCCATGGCGAGGAAACACCTTGGAATGGACAACACCTGTTAAACATGTTCATGGAAATTGGCCTGTAGAAATACCAGAAGTACACAGGTGGCCATATGATTATAGTAAGCCAGGAAAAGAGGAGGACTTTTGCCCTCAGAACGTGCCTTTGGAAGAGGGTGAAGAAGAGCACTAGTCTATACCGACACATAACATTAAGAAAGAATGTCCGTAACAAGGTTGCGGACATTTTTTATATGAAGCTTCTTGTTACTATAGGATTAATATTAGCACCAACCATAGCAATGCCCCAGCTTATTGAAGATATGGTTGAGAGCTTTAAATTCAAACCAAAGTTCACTGCAAAGGTTGGTACCAGAAACTCCTTTATTACCAATTCATTCATGCGGATCAGAGATGTAAGTGTTGGTTTGAATTTCAACAATACGACCAAAATAGGCTTTGGATACAATTGGCTTGCAACAGATGTTATCAGGCCTTTGACTGTGGACGATGAAAATGTTCAGAACAATGAAGGAGAACTGAAAATGAGGTACCTCGCCTCATTCATTGAATATACTTTTTTGAAGAAAAAGAAATACAACTTTTCTATACCGGTACAGGTTGGAATAGGGAACACGTTTTTTAATTATCGAACGGATATTACATACAATAACAGAACCGCCCCGGTCCTGGTCGCCTTTTACGAGCCATCCCTAGCAGTTGAATACACAGGCATAAAGTACATCGGAATAGGGGTGGGTGCAGGTTACAGATTGATGTTTGCTGGATACAAGAAGTTGGAAGATAACTACAATGCTCCTGTGTACCTTTTCAGGTTCAAAGTGTATTTTGGAGATGTGTTTCAGGAAGTTTTGAAATGAATTGCTCAAACTCTGTAACAGGTTAGCGGACTTCCATAGCCATATTTATTACATTTGTTTAGTGAGTGACGAATTAGAATCATATGAGTTTCATGAAGAAGAGCTGAACGGCTCAGAAGGAGAAATTGATAAGGTTTTAAGGCCCAAGTCATTTGACGACTTTGCAGGCCAACCTAAAGTGACCGATAACCTCATCATTTTTGTGGAAGCAGCAAAAAAAAGAGATGAGTCTTTAGATCATGTGCTGTTGCACGGCCCTCCAGGTTTAGGCAAAACAACATTGGCCAATATTATATCCAATGAGCTGGGGGTGGGCTTCAAAGTAACATCAGGCCCGGTATTGGACAAGCCTGGAGATCTGGCCGGATTGCTTACCAACCTTGAGCGAGGAGATGTATTGTTCATTGATGAGATCCACAGACTGAGCGCAGTGATTGAGGAATATCTCTATTCAGCAATGGAAGACTATAAGATCGATATCGTAATCGATACCGGACCCAATGCAAGAACAGTGCAGATCGCGTTGGAAGACTTTACATTGATAGGTGCAACTACAAGATCGGGATTACTTACAGCACCTTTGAGAGCCAGATTTGGTATCAATAGCAGATTGGAATATTACGATTCTAAAACCCTGACTGACATTGTAGAAAGATCTGCGGGACTGTTAAAGATCCCGATTCAATATGATGCTGCCCACGAAATTGCCTCAAGGAGCAGAGGAACGCCAAGAATAGCCAATGCTTTATTACGGAGAGTAAGGGATTTTGCTCAGATCAAAGGAGACGGCACCATCAATATGGATATTTCTGAACTGGCCTTAACGGCATTAAATGTGGATAAAAGTGGGCTGGACGAAATGGACAATAAGATCCTTTCAGCCATTATTGAAAAATTTTCAGGAGGTCCCGTTGGATTGTCAAATATTGCCACAGCAGTTGGAGAACAGGCAGGGACCATTGAAGAAGTTTATGAGCCCTTTTTAATTCAGCAGGGGTACCTACTGCGAACACGAACGGGTCGTAAAGCAACGGAAAAGGCCTACAACCATTTAGGGCGGGATTTCAGATATACCCAGGAAGGACTATTTTAACTTTCACGTTGATTGTGAATTTTTGAAAGGGGTAGTTTTGATTCAGCCAAACGATCAAAAATCAAGGGGAAGAAAATACGTGTGTCATCTCTTTTAGTAAATTGGGCTAACTAAAGATCAACTTTCATTTCTGTAAAAGGCAAACATACCGCATTCATTAAAAAAATGGCCGGGGAGCTCGGGTTTCAACAATGCGGGATCGCTGAGGCCAGGCTATTGGACGATGACGCTCGCCATCTTGAAAACTGGTTGAACCAGGGGAGGAATGGAGAAATGGGCTACATGGAAAATTACTTTGATAAAAGGATAGACCCTCGATTATTGGTGCCGGGAGCTAAGAGTGTGGTTAGTCTATTGTTGAACTATTATCATGAAGAGCAATCACTGTCTGAAGGGTCGCATAAAATATCAAAATATGCTTACGGACAGGATTACCATTTTGTAATAAAAGACAAGCTCAAAACCTTTATGAAGTCCATACATGAAGAAATTGGTGAAGTGTCCGGTCGTGTTTTTGTCGATTCTGCTCCGGTTCTGGATAAAGCATGGGCAAGAGAGAGCGGTATAGGATGGATGGGTAAGAACAGCAACCTGATCAATCGAGAAATGGGTTCTTTCTTTTTTATTGCAGAACTTATTCTTGATCTCGAACTGGAGCAGGATACGCCGATAAAGGATTATTGTGGTGATTGTACGGCTTGTATTGATGCATGCCCTACGGATGCCATCTACGAGCCTTACAAAGTAGATGGAAGTAAGTGCATCAGCTATTTTACCATTGAACTAAAAAGCAGTATTCCAACTGACATGAGTGGCCAGTTCGAAGATTGGGTATTTGGTTGTGACATTTGTCAGGATGTATGTCCTTGGAACAAATTCTCGAAAAAACACAGTGAACCACTATTTAACCCCAAACCAGAACTGCTTAACATGTCATCATCAGACTGGGAGGAGATCACAGAAGAAGTGTTCGATCAGCTATTTGAAAGTTCTGCCATCACCAGAACCAAGATCGAAGGATTAAAGAGGAATATCAAGTTCATAAAAAGCTAAATGCTTTTTATTCTTTTCTACAGAGCGTGACGATCATATCAGACCATTGGCATAGAATCAAAAGCCTCAGAAATGACATCTTTATACAGGTGGCCAAATGAACTCAAGCACCATACCTTAAGCGCCAGCAGCTCGTCCTTTTTGATCCATCGAATTGATTTATTTAGCTCCTTACGAAATAGGGATTTGTCAAAGCTCACCTTTTCCAGGATTTCCTTACACATTTCAAACATTAGTCAATCGCATTATAATTGAGTATCAGAGTAAGAATGGAAGATTAAGATAGTTAATTTAAAGATTAAACCACAAAATGTCTCGACGAATTATTAACAAGGTGAATTGAAGTTCGCACTTTTCATATTCCTTGAACGCAGGTTAATTCAGAATAGTATACTTGACAATAAAATTAAGAACCTGATTGTACTGTCCCCTGTTCAGCCGAAACGTAACGCCGCTTATGTGCTTTCTTATGGGCACAATAGAATGGCAGCCTAGAACACCAATTCCGAATTTTTGTGAAATTGGGAACAGAACACCCAACATCCCTGAGAGCTCTACTTTAGAGAATTCACCATTAGCCGTAATTGGTTGGTTGTTCTCGTCGGTTTCCTTCCAATCGATAAGCCATCCCCCGCCTAACCCGGCAATAATGTCGATTCTCTTTCTGTTGTATCGGCAATAAAACTCGGTCGAAATATACTCCAGCTTCATACGGTATATGGTATAATCGCCGATTTTCGGATTAGGAGGCTTAAGTGTTCCTTTTTGTGAATAACAAAGATCCAGCTCCAATTTTATTTTGTCATTGATCGGTTTGGTCAGAAAAAAGCCAGCATAAAGACCGGCCTTATTGATTCCCTGAAAAGTTGTACCCGTAACTCTGGATGCATTCAGTCCCAATTGTACTCCGAACCCCAACCGTTGTTTAATGGTGTCCTCTT
>JAAZYJ010000113.1 GCA_014239715.1 Flavobacteriales bacterium | reverse complement strand
GTAAGAAATGTTGTGCATATTTTGCCAATTCGATCTTTCTCGGGTCGATCACGATCAATGTGGCGCCTTTCATCACCGTCTGCTTAATTCTAGCTCCAGTAACCGGATGAGCATCTGTTGGGTTTGCACCACAAACAAGGATACAATCCGTATGATCAAGGTCCTCTATGGAATTGGTTGCAGCACCGGTTCCGAAAGTGCGTTGCATGCCTAAAGCAGTGGGAGAGTGGCAGACTCTTGCACAACAATCAATGTTGTTCGTGCCAATTACTGCTCTCATGAATTTCTGCATGAGATAGTTTTCTTCGTTGGGGGTTCTGGCTGAGGATATGCCGGCAATGGCATCCGGTCCATGTTCCTCTTTGATCTGCGTAAATTTGTTTGCCAAATGATCATACACCTCGTCCCAGCTGACCTCTTCAAGTTTTCCGTTCTTTTTGATCATAGGACTTTTTAGTCGGTCCGGGTGATTGTAGAATTTGAATGCGTATCGCCCTTTCAGGCAAGTATGTCCTTGGTTAGCTTCGGCTTCATAAGGAGCTTGAATACTCAGTATCTCACCATTTCTGGTAGATACTTCCAAATTACATCCAACCCCGCAATAGGTACAGATCGTTCTTGTTTTTTCCGCTGATGTAACTGCCTTTGACTGGAAAACATCTGAAATGGCCGAAGTCGGACACGCCTGTGCACATGCACCGCAAGAAACACAGTCTGAGTCCATAAATGAATCATCAATACCTTTGATGATCTTTGAGTCAAATCCTCGTCCTGCCATACTCAGAATGAACTCTCCTTGTACTTCATCGCAGGCCCGAACACAGCGGTAGCAATTGATGCATTTGGACAGATCGGAGGTCATGTATGGATGACTTCTGTCTTTTTCATAATGTAAATGGTTTTCTCCCTCCGGATACCGTACATCCCTTATTCCAACTTGAGCGGCAACATCCTGTAGTTCGCAATTGCCGTTCACCTCACAGGTAAGGCAATCTAACGGATGATCTGTTAGGACTAGCTCAATAATGTTTTTACGAAGACGATGAACATTGTCTGTATCTGTATAGATGTAACTGTTTGCAGTAACCGGTGAGTGGCAGGAAGCAAGGGTTTTAGTCTTTCCTCCGGCTTCCAATGCAACATCAACACTGCAAACCCTACAAGCTCCAAATGGATCCAGATTTGGCGCATCGCATAACGTAGGAATGGTGTCATTGTTGATGTGCCTTCTGACAAATGACAAGATGGTCTCACCGTCTGCTATTTCAAAAGGTAAATCGTTGATGTATGCTTTATTACTCATTGTTACTGTCTTTTTATTCTTATATCGGACACCTGTTAGTTTTCAAAGTAGGAAGAAAGCTCATCATCAAAATAAGCAAGTGTATTTTTTATCGGAAGAGGAATTCCTCCACCATGTGCACACAATGATCCAACTTCAAGTGTATGTAACAAGTCTTCCAATAAGTACCGATCAATTTTGTGTTCGCCGGATATCGCCTTGGTCATTAGCTCCTGTCCACGCTTGGTTCCAAGCCTACACGGAAAGCACTTCCCACAACTCTCATACGAAGCAAAATCAAAAAGGTGCTCTAAATATTGAATTATTGCAAAAGTTTCCGGGATAGAAACTACTGATGCATGTCCCAGCAGAAACCCATTTTCCGCGAAAGATTCAAAGTCAACTGTGAGGTCATTGAACTTATCTGAAGGTACAAGACCCCCTAAAGGACCTCCTATATGCAATGCTTTTACGGGTTCTTTAAATCCTTGCCCCAATTCGTTGATGACTGAAGACAGGCTGATCCCCATTTCAATTTCATAAACACCGGGCCTGTTGAAGAAGCTGTCCAGGCAGATCAGCTTTGTCCCGGTCGACTTGCCGGTTCCTATCTTAGCATAAGCTGCACCTCCCTCACGAATAATGTAATGTACCGCAGCCAGTGTTTCCACATTGTTAACGACGGTCGGCTTGTTGAACAATCCTTGTACCGCAGGGTAGGGAGGACGCACTCTTACTTCAGGTCGTTGTCCTTCAATGGAATTGATCAATGCAGTTTCTTCCCCACAAATGTAGGAGCCCTGCGCTTTGATCACTTTCAAATCAAAATTGAATTCTGATCCCTCAATGTTCTTCCCGATCAGTCCTTTCTCTCTTAATTCTTTGATTGCGGATTCCACAATGGCAACAGATTCGGGGTATTCTGCTCTTATATAGACAATGCCCCAGCTGGCACCGGTGACGTATCCCGAGATCATCATTCCAAAAAGAACGGAGTGAGGCCGCTCCTCCAGCAGGTAGCGATCGGAATATGCTCCCGGATCACCTTCATCAGCGTTACAGATGATGAATTTTGTATCATTCTCAACGTTTTTGCAGAACTCCAGCTTGTTGCCCATTGGATACCCTGCTCCACCGCGTCCTCTGATGCCAGAAACCTTAATTTCTTCCAACACATCCGTGGCTGATTGCTTCAAGGCAGCTTTAAACGGAGCATAATGTTCATCAAAGCCGGCATATTCTTCTGTCAAAACTGCATTCCCCACTGCCTCACAGTGGTAGCTGTCTATCTGCTCTATGTTATTTGATACAATTTCATCCAGCTTTTCTATCGCATCACCTGAATAATTCGTGCCGTTATAAAAAAATGCACTGTTTTCGTGGCATCTGCCCAAGCAGGTCATATGCCCAATTTCTTCTTCCTTAAACTTTGTATTCAGTTGCTCAATTACTTTTGGTTGAGTTCCTGCACAGAGGCAGGCAGAACCATTACAGACATAGGCCTTTTTCCCCTTGTTTTCCGGTTTCAGAAAATCATAGAATGTTGTGGTTCCGTATGCAGTTGATTTGCCGATCAGAAATTCGTTTGCCAGCTCTTCCAGATCTTCTTCGGAGGGGGCACCGGTATCCATAGCAAGCTTGCCCATCTTGTCAAACAGATTTTGTTCGACTCCTTTCCTCCCCGATAATTCACTTAAATTTTTTGACATCTCTTGATTCTATTCTTTAGTAATTTACAAAAAGTCCTGGTTTATTCATTTGGTAAGTTTTGAGGATTGGCATAGCATGTAGCTCTACCATCCCTGCAAAATCCGAAAAGTGTCACTCCAAATTCTTTAGCATAGTCTACCGCCAAACTAGTTGGTGCTGATACAGCTGCCAGGACGGGAGTTTTAGCGACAAATGCTTTAGTTACAATTTCATAGGAAAGTCTACCGCTAACCAGCAAATAATGAGCTTCCGTAAGCTGATTGTTGATCAGAACCGCACCGACCACTTTGTCTACAGCATTGTGCCTGCCCACATCTTCTTTAACCGCCAACAGCTGTCCGGATTTTGAAAAGAGGGCG
>JAAZYJ010000114.1 GCA_014239715.1 Flavobacteriales bacterium | reverse complement strand
TCGTTTTCCACCTATAAAGAGAATTATTTTGGGCATCTCGGTGTCAACATCATCACCAACAATCACTCAAACATGTTTGTTGAGCTTTTAGACCCAAAAGGGAACTCCGTTCGAATATCTGAAAGTTTTTATGGGGCTCAAGCAATCCATTTTGATGATCTCAAACCCGGCAAGTATGCAGTTCGACTAATCTATGATGACAACTACAATAATGTTTGGGATACCGGCAACTACCCTGAAAAGGTTCAGCCTGAACGTGTAGTGCGATACAACAAATTAATTGAGATCAGGTCCAATTGGAACCTGAACGAAGACTGGGAGCTGGACAAAAGCCGGTAAACCACTAAATTCCTTTTACCTCGAAATGATCCTGATCAAGATGAACGGGGAATTTCCTTCTCATTTCTATTAGTTCATTCTTTTCAATTTCCAATATTTCTACTTTTTCCATATCGTCCTGGAAAGAGGTAAGTAGTTGTCCCCTAGGACTAAAAGCAGCTGATCCTCCTGAATATTTTATTCCAGACCCATCCATTCCTATCCGATTCACTCCTATGGAGAAACATTGATTCTCAATGGCCCTTGCTCTTAGCAGAGCCGACCATGCATCAACTCGCGGTGCAGGCCAATTAGCTATGTATATCACGCAATCGTATTGGCAATCATTCCTGCTCCATACCGGAAATCTCAAATCGTAACAAATCAAAGGACAGATCTTCCATCCCTTGTAATCCGCTACAAGCCTTTTCATTCCTTGAGCAAAATGCTTGTCTTCATTTGCCATTCTAAACAAATGTCTTTTATCATATTGTTCGAAAGTTCCATCCGGGAAAACCCAGTACAATCGATTATAATACTGTCCTTCATCCTTAATAATGATGCTCCCTATAACAGAGGCGTTTTTTATAGCGGCCACGTTCTTCATCCAACCGACAGAAATACCGTTATTCGACTCGGCAAGGTTGATGCTGTTCATTGAAAAACCCGTGGTAAACATCTCAGGTAAGACGATCAGATCAGAATCATCCGGCACAAATTTCAACAGTTGTTCAAAATGAACGTGGTTAGCTTTCGGGTTTTCCCAAATTAACTCGGTCTGAAGCAATGCTAATTTTAGTTTACTGTTCATGAGCATGGTAACACTCATAAATATATTTAGAATTCTCTTCAATCATATCGTTGAGAATGATCATAGATGCTAAAGCAACCTGAGAATAATTCTGAGAAGCATTTTTAAACCCTCCCCACTCGCTTTGCCACATCTTTGTGATAAGCTCCATTCCTCCATTCGAGGTCTTCATGGAAGTGAGAAGACCGCTTACATTTCCTGCGCCAGCATGATAAATATGCAACACAAATAATTTAAACCACAGGTCATCCTCGCAAAACTCAATATTATGCTTATTCAATATTCTGATGGCCTGAGGAATGCAGGTTTTTGTAATTAGACTTGCTGCTCCCTTTGCCGATTTATCAAAGTCCTTCCGCTCATCGACATATTTATTTACTTTAAGACCGTGTGATCTGGCAACACTCTTCATTAATTGAAAAGGGCCGTATGCGCCAGAATTCGAATACGCTAATTTCCCTGGGCTCTCTATTAAAAGTATCGCCTGTGCATACCACGGATCCGCATTGTAATTTGGAAACAGCTCCACTCCTTTCGAAATAGAAGGCATTACTTTTTCAATATTATAAAACTCTTTTTTTCCTGAGGTCAAATATATTTTGGTGCCATGTTCAAGACAAAAGGCCAACCGAATACTGTCTTTGTATTTCAGTTTCTCTTTGGTCGATTTTTTCTTGTAGGCCCAATATGAAGTTTCGAACAATACTTCGCGTGTTGCTGCAACGTTCACGACGCATGAGTCCGGAGCCATCGCCATTACTTTTTTCCAAAAAATTGGCTGAGCTAATGTATCCCAGCTCTCATGGTACAGCTGGTTATTGTGAACAAAGTAAGAATAAGTACTATCCTTATCTGAATACACTTCGATAACCCCACTTGACTGCGATTGCACATTGACAACAAGCAGTAGCAGAATGCCACACAAATAAAAGCCTAACCTCATTTTCTGTTCAATTTTCAAAACCGGTAACCAAGTGATCAATTAGATGTTCATCACTCCATGGTTAAAAATAATCTGATAATAAGAAGGTTTGCAGGTAAGATGAAAACATCTTTCCATATTCCTTTGTTGAATGGCGTTGTAAGAAATAACGCACAGCATTAGATTTTGTTACTGAATCTTCAAATTTTTAACAAGATTTCACCAGCACGCTCCAGTGTGTTATTTTTCTTAGCAAAACAGAAACGAAGTACTTTATCATCATTTGAAGTATTGTAAAACACAGAAACAGGTATTGACGCCAGTTTAAATTCTTTGGTCAATCTAATTGCAAAATCAACATCTTTCTCTTCTGTAATATTGGAATAATCAAGAAGCTGAAAGTAGGTCCCCATAGAAGGCATAATCGTAAATCGAGATTGGCTGGCCGCCTGATTAAAAAGATCCCTCTTTTTTTCATAAAACCGGCCCAAATCGAGATAACGCTCTTCTACAGAAATGTATTCGGCAATTGCCTGTTGCATCGGGTGATTACAACAAAACACATTGAACTGATGCACCTTTCTAAATTCTTTCATTATGAATTCCGGGCCAATGATATATCCCAGCTTCCATCCGGTTATGTGAAATGTCTTTCCAAAAGACGACACGACCAGTGATCGTTCCCTAAGGAACTTGTCTCTCAAGACACTTTGGTGCGTCTCTCCTTCGAAAATGATGTGCTCATACACCTCATCACTCAATACAATTATATCTGTTCCCTGTGTCACCTTCGCCAGCTCTTTTAGGTCGGCATCGCTCCAAACCGTTCCCGTAGGATTATGAGGCGTGTTTAAGATGATCATTTTAGTTTTTTCAGATACTGCTTTTCTGACCTGAATCCAATCTATAGTATAATCAGTAGATTTTAGCTTAACAAAAACAGTCTTTCCACCGTTTATTTCTATCGCCGGTTCGTAACAGTCGTATGCCGGCGTGAATACGATAACCTCATCACCTTTTTTTATTATTGCAGATATGGCTGTATATATTGCTTGAGTAGCGCCGGCAGTAACGGTGATTTCAGTATCAACATTGCACTCTACATTATATAATTTCTGAATCTTAGCTGCAATTGCTTGACGCAGGGATATTGCACCAGCCATTGGTGCGTATTGATTAGCTCCCGCCTTCATATGAGCCGTGACCAATTCAATTAAGTTCGGGTCGATTTCGAAATCCGGGAATCCCTGTGACAAATTAACGGCACTTTGCTCCTGAGCTAAGGCAGACATTTTTGTGAAAATGGTAGTCCCTACTCCCGGCAACTTTGAATTTAAGGCGATATTAGAAAAAGACATCCTACAAAATTAATTTTAAATACAAGGCCTTAGGGTCTTTGATTGATATATTTCTTGTAACAGTTACTTCCATTGATATGACTTTTATCATCCCCATAACATTCGATTTTTCGATATCTTTGTGTCATTGTATTAATCTTACAATGTAAAGGTTGAATTTAGAGGCTTCATAGAATACAATAAGAATACGTTTTTCTTTGTTGTTAATGGATTCGACCGGGTTGTTAAAAAACACTTAGATGCCATTTTATCATAAACTTGGAAAAATTCCTCACAAAAGGCACACAACATTTAAGAAGCCTGATGGGGGTTATTATTACGAAGAGCTGTTTGGCACAATTGGCTTTGACGGCATGTCGTCACTGCTTTATCATTGTCAGCGCCCTACACAAGTAAAGGAAATTCTTGAATCAATTGATGTCACTCCTGAAATTGCAATAGAAAAAAACATGAAGCCCTATGCGCTGAACGGTTTTAGCGTTAATCCTTGCCTGGATTTTTTGAAGAGTCGAGTTCCAATTTTGGTGAACAACGATTGTCACATTATCCTTGCGGCACCTAAAGAATCACAAACTGAATATTTCTATAAAAACGCAGACTGCGATGAGATGATATTCGTACATAAAGGGAGCGGAAAGCTAAAAACGTTTCTTGGAAATATTGAGTTTTCGTATGGTGATTATTTGGTTATACCTCGAGGGATGATCTATCAGATGGAATTTAATGATGAAGACAATCGACTGTTTATTGTTGAGTCATTTCATCCAATGTATACACCAAAACGATATAGAAATTGGTTTGGCCAGTTGTTAGAGCATTCGCCTTACTGTGAACGGGATCTTCGAAGACCGACCGAGCTGGAAACGCACGATGAAGAAGGCGATTTTCTGGTCAAAGTGAAAAAAGAAGGAATGCTCCATCAATATGTTTATGCTTCTCATCCATTTGACGTTATAGGGTGGGATGGGTATAATTTCCCTTATGCATTTTCAATTCATGATTTTGAACCCATTACAGGTAGAGTTCATCAGCCTCCTCCTGTTCACCAGACGTTTGAAACAAGTGCGTTCGTTGTCTGTTCGTTCTGCCCGAGATTATACGACTATCACCCTGAATCTATACCTGCTCCTTACAACCATAGCAACATAGATTCTGATGAGGTGTTATATTACGTTGATGGTGACTTTATGAGCAGGAATCACGTTGAAAAAGGCATGATCACATTGCACCCATCAGGAATCCCCCACGGACCTCATCCCGGAGCAATGGAGAGAAGCATTGGCCAAAAAGAAACAAAAGAATTGGCCGTTATGGTTGACACGTTTAAACCACTAAGGTTAACAAAACAAGCACTGGAAATAGACACGGGAGATTATCACACCTCCTGGATCGAGTAATAATCATTTATAAAAAGAAAAATGGCAGAAATAAAGAATCTTAAGGATCTACAAAACACAGAATACGGACTGAAAAAGTTGTTCCCGGAAGCTGAAGATTTTCTGCCCCTGTTAGGGACAGACCATGTCGAATTGTATGTTGGCAACGCCAAGCAGTCCGCTCTGTTTTATAAGACGGCGTTCGGGTTTCAAAGTGAAGCTTATGCCGGTCTTGAAACTGGTATTAGCGACCGAGTATCCTACGTGTTAAAGCAGGATAAGATCAGGCTTGTATTAACCACTTCGCTTGAAAAGGGCGGAGAAATAAATGAGCACATTAACGAACATGGAGACGGCGTAAAGGTTGTGGCTCTGTGGGTTGATGATGCAACCAAGTCATGGGAGGAGACAACTAAAAGAGGCG
>JAAZYJ010000258.1 GCA_014239715.1 Flavobacteriales bacterium | reverse complement strand
TCAGCTGATATTGATTTGGGCTGACGTATTTAACCTCAATATTCCCTCCGGCAATATGGGTGGCCAACATCTGTGAACTTAAGAAGAGTAACAGGCAAATTGCCAATAATTTTTTCATTGTTATGTTTTCTTTTCCCGTAGACGACTTTATAGTGCTAAAAGTTGCCAGTGATTATGTTCTTTTGCAAAAGTAGTAATAAATTGCCCCAATTCTTAATGGACGAAGCTATTAAAAATGAATACTTTTGTTGGAAAGCAATTCTTATTCATGATAGTATTGGAGCAGGCATCAATAAAATATAGCACAAAAGGGATTTCTCAAAAACTGCAAAAGGAGTTATACTACAACCTATTGAGGCCAAGGTTGATAGAAGAAAAAATGCTAATCCTGCTAAGGCAAGGAAAGATATCCAAGTGGTTCTCCGGAATAGGGCAGGAGGCGATATCTGTAGGATGTACGATGGCAATGGACAACGGCGAATACATGTTGCCTATGCATAGAAATCTGGGCGTTTTTACCAGCAGAAACATACCACTGGAAAAATTATTTGCACAATTTCAAGGTAAGGCGTTAGGATTTACACAAGGAAGGGACAGATCGTTCCATTTTGGCACCAAAGAACATCATATTGTTGGAATGATATCACACCTGGGGCCACAGCTCAGTTTGGCCGATGGAATTGCTTTAGCACATAAGCTTAAAGGAACAGGAAAATCAACCTTGGTGTTTACAGGTGACGGTGGGGCAAGTCAGGGTGACTTTCATGAAGCACTTAATGTGGCCGCGGTTTGGGATCTGCCAGTGATCTTTGTGGTGGAAAACAACCAGTGGGGCCTATCTACACCATCCGAAGAACAGTTTAGGTGTAAGCAGTTCATTGACAAAGGAATTGGTTATGGAATTGAGAGTGTTCAGGTTGACGGAAATAATGTTATCGACGTGTATAATGCGGTAAGCTCAATAAGAAAGAAAATGACGCAGAAGGCCAAACCTGTTCTGCTGGAGTGTATGTCATTTAGAATGAGGGGACACGAAGAAGCTTCTGGAACGAAATACTATCCGGAGGGCATCCAGGATGAGTGGGCTAAGAAGGACCCATTAACGAATTTTGAAAAGTTTTTGATAGAGGAAGGAACGTTAACGGAAACGGAGATTCTTAAATTAAAAGCTGAGATTAAGAAAGAGATCAACGATGCACTAGAAATTGCCTATGCTGAACCCGAGGTCAGAGTAGATGCAGAGAAGGAAATCTCAGACACTTATTTTCCTTTTGATTTTAAGGAAGTTGCTCCGGCTACAGATAAAAAAAGCGATAAACGATTGATTGATTCAATTTCAGATGGTTTGGGGCAATCGATGGAAAAACATGATAATTTAATTGTCATGGGACAGGATATTGCTGAATATGGTGGAGTGTTCAAAGTGACAGAGGGGTTTGTTGACCGATTTGGAAAAGAAAGAGTTAGAAACACCCCTCTATGTGAATCTGCGATAGTCGGAACATCTTTAGGGTTGTCGATCAATGGCTACAAAGCTGTCATGGAGATGCAATTTGCTGATTTTGTAACGTGCGGATTCAATCAGATAATTAACAATCTTGCGAAGCTTAATTACCGTTGGGGTGAAAAAGCTGATGTGGTAATCAGGATGCCAACAGGGGCAGGAGTGGGGGCAGGGCCATTTCACTCGCAGTCAAATGAGGCTTGGTTTGTTCATACGCCTGGATTGAAGATCGTTTACCAGGCCTTCCCCGGAGAGGCAAAAGGATTGTTGGCAGCAGCCATAGAAGACCCGAATCCTGTGCTTTTCTTTGAGCACAAAGCATTATATAGAAGTATCAGTGAAGAGATACATGATGATTA
>JAAZYJ010000115.1 GCA_014239715.1 Flavobacteriales bacterium | reverse complement strand
TTGATGAGGACTCAACTTCGCAAAATTTGGTACTGAATGAATCCTGGGATGAAAAAGGCAACAAGAAAAAATACAATACCACAGATCTGCACTTTATAAGTTCAGAAATCGAAGAAAACAGCATTAAGCTCAGAGCGAGAACAAATGATCCCAACAAATACCTGGAATTTCACTATTATCTGGACACAGGCTACGTACTGAACTACGACGTCAATTTCGTTGGACTTGACCAAAAAATAATGATCCCTGAATCAACTTTTGATTGGAAAATGAAAGGACTTTCCACAGAAAAGCTTGTTAGCCAGGAGCGTACTATTTGTGGTATTTTTTACAAATGCAAAGGGGACTCCCGCGATTATATGGGGGAAACCGGGTCGGATGCTGAAGATGATTTCAGCACAGATCTGGAATGGATCGCTTTCAAGCACAATTACTTTTCTTCCATGCTTTTTATGGATGACGGGTTTGATAAGAGTGATGCCAGACTAGAGGTTGTTGTCGATCCGGCAAGTCAGAAATATACTAAACAATACATCGCGAATGTCAAAATTGCAAAGGCAGCCAACCAACAGAGCTTCCAAACAACTATTCCACTAAAAATGTACTTCGGCCCCAACGACTTTGAGCAATTGTCAGCATTGGATATGGAGGCCGATGGCATAATCAACCTGGGGCCATCCATTTTCAGGGCAGTCAATAAATGGTTTATCATACCCATTTTTGAAATGCTGCAAAGTACAGGCCTAGGATATGGTCTGATCATCATTCTGATGACACTCATCATTAAGGTTGTCATTTTGCCGCTTACTTATAAGAACTATAAGTCCAGTGCCAAAATGCGCATTTTAAAACCTGAGATAACCAAGATCACTGAGAAATATCCGGACAAAGCGGATGCTATGAAAAAGCAGCAGGAAACCATGAGCTTGTATAAAAAATCAGGGGCAAGCCCTATGGCCGGTTGTATTCCGATGCTGATCCAGATGCCTATTCTTTTTGCTGCATTCCGCTTCTTCCCTTCCAGCATGGACCTAAGGCAAGAGTCATTCTTGTGGGCAGAAGATCTGTCGGCTTATGATGCTATTGTTAGCTGGGATACGTACATTCCTCTGCTGAGCGACATTTACGGCAACCATATGAGTTTGTTTACTATACTCATGTGTATTTCCACAATTTTCTACACTAAAATGAACAGTGGGCAAATGCAGGCCAGTCAACCCGGAATGCCAAACATGAAGGTGATCATGTACATCTTTCCGATCATGATGCTCTTTTTCTTTAACAAATTTGCCTCCGGGCTGTCACTATACTACCTGTGTGGAAACCTAATGAACATGGGGCTAATGTGGGTTGTTAAGAAATACTTTATTGACGAGGAAAAGCTTGAAACTCAAATGTCAGCAAAATCTAAGCAACCACAGAAGCAATCAAAATTTCAGCAAAGACTTGCAGACATGTCTAAACAACAGCAAGCCAAACAACGTGCCAGAAGATAATGGCAAGAGATTTGTAAGCTATACGATATGCATAAAGCAAGTATTATATTGATTGCACTGCTTGTTGTGGGGGCTTCCTGCAAGAACCGCCATAAAATTGCAGAAGCAGAAGTTCAAATGGAAACATTGTCAACCGACAATGATGATTCTACTTTTGTAAATGATGCTTTCGCCAACCTAGAAAGTGATCTTGATATATCGGGTCCAAATGACAGTATTCGATCTGCTTTTTCGCAGAATCCAGATGAAGCTGTGGTTGTGCTTGAGCGAGGGGCATGTTTTGGCAGGTGTCCGATCTATAAGGTTAGAATTTTCGCCAACGGTTCTGCCACTTACGAAGGGATCAATTTTGTGGATAGGATGGGCCGACATACGACCAATTTCAGCACAGAAGAATTGACGCTAATTGAACAAAAAGCATTTGAATTCAAACTGGACACAATGGCTAAAGTTTATGACCAGCCACGGGTAACGGATCTGCCTACTACGATCCTTGGAGCTACGATGAATGGTAACTACAAACAAATTAAGATGCGACATAATTACCCGGAATCGCTTCGAGATTATCGAAATTTTCTCGAAGAGCTGTTCAAATCGAAAACCTGGCTGGTCGTCGAGTCAAATCGGGAATGATCAGGAATTGAGTTTTGCTTATTAATCTCCCAAAAGGTTCAGTTTCGAACAATCTATTTTAAAAATATCGGAATCACCTTTTGAGCCATTATAGTATGCGCCGATGTATGCTGTTTTCCCATCTGCAGTTAGGGTAAAGGTTTTTTCATCCAAAACAGTGTTAATTGGATATCCCAAATTTTTCGCCGCACTCCATTTTCCATTGGAATCTTTTTTACAATAAAATATGTCATACCCCCCCATGCTTTCGATTCCGTCTGACGAAAAGAAAAGCAGATTTCCATCAGGATGCACGTAGACAAATTTTTCATCAAATTTTGAATTGATATTCGGACCCAGATTTACTGCTTCTCCCCATTCAGACTTTCCTTTTTTCTTGATGTAATAAATGTCAGCAAGGCCATTTCCACCCGGTCTATCAGACACAAAGTACATTACTTTTCCATCTGCCGTTAAAGAAGCGGATGATTCAAAGTAGGTAGAGTTGATCTCTTTATTATTGTCGGCTGCCGGTTTTGGCGTGCCCCATTTTCCTGATTTACTTTTCTTACTCACATAAATATCTCCCGTTCTTGTTACGTTCAAAATATTCCTGTAGATGTAAATGTATTCGCCGTCGGCTGAAATATTTAAACACGCATCGTGAAATTCCGTGTTCAGGCTGCCCGGGATCCCTTTGGATTTAGTCCACTGCCCATCCTCTTCATCCCATTTTGTGATGTATATATCTTCGTAATACTTGTGGTCAAAATCAAGATCAACACCCCCCCCTTTTGTGTCGGGTCTTCGCGAAGTAAAGATCATGGTATTACCATCTGCCGTAATCGATGGCGCATACTCAGGATTTACGGTATTTACATGCTCTCCGAAATTTCTAATCTCAACGTGGATACTGTCTTTCATCGCTTCTTTGGCATACCTGCATTGCGTCATGAACCGATCAACCTCTGAGTCGATAACCTCCTTCTTTTTGGCCATTTTTTTATAGTCCTCTAAATGAACCAGTGCCTCGTCCAATTTTTTATTTCTATGATAGATCTTACCCATCAAAAAACTGTACTCTTTCTTCTGCTTTCTTTTCAATTCATTTTTGTTGACCCCATCAATGTACTTAAGTGCCAGATCAAATCGCTTCAGCTCATAATAGCATTCGGCGATCCTGAATGAAGCCAATACATTATCCGGGTCAGCCTGCAATACTTCCCGAAACGCCTGAAGTGCTCCAAAATAATCGTAAGTGTATAATTTATTCTTACCGTCCTCTAAGCGATACTTTATCTTCCCCTTTTCAATGATGTTAAGCGAAGTGTCCCTCTCCTGACCATACCCGTTAAAGGTGAATAATAAGATTAAAAAGACAACGTAGTACTTCTTGTATCCCATGCGTTTCATTTGTTTTGCTCTAATGTAAAAAAATAAATGCTTATTCGCATTGACAACCTTCCCGGTTTAGAGGTCCGATGGAAGGCTGTCAGTATCCTCATCGTTCAACAACGGTGTCTGTGCAGGTGGTTTACCTGTTTCTGTTGGTGCAGATGTTTCACCTGTTCCTATTGGTACAAATGGTTTCTCTGTTCCTGTTGGTGTCGGAGGATCTTTCCTTATGGCAAATTCATTTGATCCCAGGTCAACG
>JAAZYJ010000118.1 GCA_014239715.1 Flavobacteriales bacterium | reverse complement strand
CAAGCTCACCGGTACCGGCGGAAATAAAACTGTAATTGTAGTCCGTTGAATCTATATCCGGCAAAAATACCTGCAAATTGTACTGTCCACCCCTTAGCTCGGTGTAAATCTGAACTTCAGCCATTTTATTGACCCCTGAAAAAATGGTATCTATTACTGTGCTTCCCACAAGGTTATCTGCTATAATATTTCTGAAATTCAAATGCCCTGCATGTGCGAAAGTGGTATTGTGGTCTGCACCGATCGAAAAATTTAAGCTGCTCAGCTCAGCGGTGTCCGCCCAGATATCCAAGAAGACAGTACTGCCTGAAGTTGAGGATGCATTTGGTGAAAACCATGTGAAACTAGTGTCGGTACCCGAAACAGCATGTTTCAAGTGATACGGGCCCCAATCTCCTGAATTGCCTGCAGCACACACAAATAACCTGCCCGGCTTCTCATCAAGCAGACTGTCCAAAAACAAGGCTGTCGCATCAAGCGCATCATGAGAGCCTAAATAATCACCATAGCTGGCGTTGATTACGCAGGATTTTCCTTCGCTATCAGCTACATCATATATGTATTTAAAAGCATCCACACTCGCTGTTAAATTTGTGCCTGTAAAATCCAGCTCCACAATTACCAGATCGGATTCAGGAGCGACACCTGCCAGCTCGCCGCTGTGCCATCCATTTCCTGCCATTGTACTTGCGACTCCCGTCCCATGATTGTCTGAGTCGAGATGGGCATACGTTCCCGCGTTTATACTTGCGCTATCAACTTCCTGGCCGTATCCAAAAGAAGGAGTAAGTACTGGGTCAAATGCTAGAGTCTGATCCCAGATCCGCAAAATTCTTGTCGACGAATCGGTGTTTTGGAAGTCTCGATGCAACGGATCAATTCCTGTATCAATGACTCCGGAGATCACGTTTTTCCCAGTGTATGCAGATGGCAATGGCATAGATCCTGTGTGAACCGCTTCAACATTGTTCTTTACGAGCATGGAATCATTCATAATAACGTTCCTACCCCACTCAAACTCAAACCCTTCAATAAAATCTTGATCAGCCAAGAATAAAATATCTCCAATCGTCAACTCCGCCAATATCAGATTTTTTAGCTGACCTTTTATTTTGCTGTTGGTCTGATCTAAATAATTTTTGATCTTGCCCACATTACCCCTTACGAACAATGAAACCCGTTCATCGGCAGATCGCTGATTCACCATCGCCCTGGTTTGAAAATTCATGTGAAAATGATTTCTATGTTGACTGAAAGACAGTATTGGCAACAGGCAAAGAATAAATAGTGAAACGCGCATAGAGTAATAACGATTATTATGTGTCATAGTTCGGGATTTCTTTCAAAAATACATGGCTTTTATCAGAGAAATCAATCTTTGCAACAAAGTGATTTAACCCGTTGGAAACGTAAACCAATGGAGCTTCGACACTCAAGTTGTATCTGGCGATCTGTTCAAAAGTAGATTCGTCAATAGGCACCCCTGCTCGTTTGAATTCACACAACAACAGAGGTTTTCCTTTATTGTCATAGCAAAGAAGATCGAATCTTTTGAGCAGTTGATTCACTGAGATCTCTTTCTCTACCTGCATCAATGACAGAGGGAAATCTCGTTCAAAATGCAAAAATAATATAGCATGCTGTCTCACCCACTCCTCGGGTGTTAAAAGCACATATTTCTTTCGAACAATATCAAAAATTTGCGTTCCTTTAGAGTCAGGTTTAATTTTAAACTCGTATTCCGGAAAGTTTAGTTTTTCCATTGTCGTGCTAAGTTACATTTATGATCAAGAAAAATGAAATTGTTGAGAATTGGTTGCCGCGATACACGGGGGTACAGCTAAATGGTTTTGGCAAGTATATTCTACTGACCAACTTCAACAATTATGTTACTATTTTTGCCGATCAGGAGGGTGTGCAGGTCAACGGTAAAAATAAAGCCATGCCCAATGCAACGTCAGGTAATATTTCAATTATCAATTTCGGAATGGGTAGTGCCAATGCTGCTACAATAATGGACTTATTGGCCGCGATCAAACCGAAAGCAGTTTTATTTTTGGGCAAATGCGGCGGATTGAAGAAAAAGAACAAGATCGGAGACGTGATCTTGCCGATTGCCGCGATCAGAGGTGAAGGAACGGGTGATGACTACTTCCCTCCGGAAGTGCCGGCACTTCCATCCTTCAATCTGCAGCGCGCAGTTTCCCATGTAGTCAGAGAGCATGAAATGGACTATTGGACAGGCACAGTATACACAACCAATAGAAGAGTGTGGGAACACGACACCGAATTCAAAGAATACCTTAAACGAATTCGTTCTATGGCAATTGACATGGAAACTGCTACTATCTTTATGGTGGGCTTCGCCAACCATATACCTACCGGAGCCCTTTTGTTGGTATCAGATCAGCCGATGGTTCCTGAAGGAGTGAAAACGGAAAAAAGTGATGAATTCGTTACAACGAAGTTTGTTCAAAAACACATCACGATCGGTGTTGAATCGCTGAATGAATTAATTAATAACGGTATTACGGTCAGGCACCACCGATTTGAATAATGGACTACAATTCTATTCGAAAAGAGCTCAAGGCAAACCAATACAGGCCTATCTATTTTCTTCAGGGAGAAGAACCCTATTTCATTGATAAGCTCACAAAACACATAGAGAATAACGTTCTGGAGGAGCATGAGAAGGATTTTAATCAAACCATTTTTTACGGGAAGGACAGTAAACCGGAGTTGATATTGGAAACGGCAAAAAGGTACCCGATGATGTCGGAGAAACAAGTCGTAATTGTTCGTGAAGCTCAGCATCTAAAAAGTAAACTCGGCGAGTTCAAAGAATATCTGGAAAACCCTCAATTGAGCACAATACTGGTATTCAACTATAAATACGGTAAGCTTGACGGCCGCACAGAAATTGCAAAATGTTTTGCCCAGCATTGCGTCTTCACATCTGATAAGCTCAAAGATTATTTGGTTCCGGATTGGATCATGAAGTATGTGCGATCCAAAGGAAATGGCATTTCACAAAGATCTGCCGTTTTGCTTTCTGAATATCTGGGCAATGATCTGCAGAAAATTGCTGGAGAAATAGACAAGCTAAGAATAACGATAGAAGCAGAGGCCAACATTACGTCAGAGGACATTCAGAGAAACATCGGGATTAGTAAAGAATACAATGTTTTTGAATTGCAAAATGCATTGTTGACAAGAAACGTTTTGAAAGCCAATCAAATTATAAAGTACTTTGCCAGTGACCCCAAATCACACCCGGATGTAGTAACAATATCCGTTTTATTTTCTCTTTTTCAACGGTTGATGAAGCTCCATTTTGCTTTAAACAAAGCAAATGACAAAGCTTTGGCAAAAGAAATTGGAGTACACCCTTTTTTCCTGAAAGAATACAAATCAGCAGGGCAATTCTATACTCCAAAGAAGCTAGCAGACATCATCCACCTGCTGCGCATAGCCGATATGCAAACCAAGGGAGTTGGTTCAGTCAATAGAGACCCGGGTGAGCTTGTTAAACAATTGGTCTACCAAATCTTGCATTGACCTTTGCATAAATAAACAGTTCCGTTAAGCCGAATATTCTATTCTTTAGCATCATCCTTGGTTCCTGACAACCTACCAAACAGTATTTTTACCATTTGACCTAAAGTTGAAAAGGGTTCCATAATCTTATCTGATCTTCACAGGATATTGTTATTTTCGCCCTCTATTATATACTAACAGCATGAAGTATTTACTAATTCCAGTATTATTTTGCTTTTTCATCCAAGGTTTGATCGCTCAGGGTGGAAGTCTGAAAGGTTTTGTCTACGATAAAAAGACCAAAAAACCGTTGGAGTATGCTGACGTAAAGATTATGGGTACCAACCCTTTAAAAGCTTTTAGCACAAAGGAGAATGGTTATTTTGTCATCCAAAACATTCCGGAAGGCACATATGACGTGGTAGTTGAAGAATTTTATCACAAAACTTTCTCTACCGAAATGACCTTTAAGAAAGGGAAAAACCAAAATGAGAAGTTCTACCTGGAAGAGACAAATGTGATCGAAGGAGTAAATGTGGTCAGAACCCGAAGGGAAGATACCACGAGGGTTGGAATTTCGATATTTAAGATTGACAAAGAAGACATCCTTCAGATTCCAACGACCGGAGGAGATGCTGACATCGCCTCTTATTTTGGTGTAACTCCGGGTGTAATTTCTACAGGGGATCAAGGTGGGCAATTCTATGTAAGGGGCGGTTCCCCGGTTCAAAACAAGGTACTATTGGATGGCATGACCGTTTATAACCCCTTTCACTCGATAGGGTTTTTCTCTGTTTTCGAAACGGAAATAATTGAATCTGCTAAAATCTATACTGGTGGTTTCAGTGCTGAGCACGGTGGAAGGATCTCCTCGATAATGGACATCTCAACCAGAGTTGGGGCCATTGACAAACAGCACGGAAGGGTATCTCTGTCGCCATTTATGGCCAAAGTTCTTGTAGAAGGCCCAATCAAAAAAGCAAAAGAAGATGGTGATGGAACCATTTCCTATATCGTGACCGGTAAGCACTCCTATCTGGAACAATCTTCAAAGGCACTATATACGTATGTGAATGACTCTGCAGGTTTACCATTTAATTTTACGGACTTATATGGCAAAATCTCTGTTAATAGCAAATCGGGAAGTGAAGTGAATATTTTTGGATTCAACTTTACTGACAGGGTTAAATACCAAGGGATTTCTGATCTGAAATGGGACACTTACGGTGTTGGGGCAAACTGGTTATTGGTGCCTCCGGGTTCGCCTGTTCTTGTTGGAGGCAAGCTGTCCTTTTCTGATTACAAGATCTCTATTGCAGAGGGCGAGCTAGATCCGCGAACCAGTAGGGTCAATGGGTGGAATTTCGGATTTGACTTCAAATACTTTTTTGGTGAAAATGAATTGAAATATGGAATTGAAGTTGCCGGATTTACCACCGATTTTCAATTTTTCAATTCGGTTGGCCGATCTATCAATCAAAGAGAAAACACAACGCAACCGTCAGGTTATATAGATTTCACCATCAACAAAGGGTTATGGGTGATCAACCCATCTTTCAGGGCACAGTACTATGCTTCTTTGAATAACTTTTCACCTGAGCCCAGATTAGGCATAAAATATAATCTGAGTCAAAAATTCAGACTTAAGGCTTCGGCCGGAATATATTCTCAAAACCTAATCTCCGCCAATTCAGACAGGGACGTGGTAAACCTGTTCTACGGATTTCTGTCAGGACCTGAGAACCTGCAAGACGAACTAGTATTGCCTGATGGGACAACAAAAGAGCTCACTCACCGGCTTCAAAAAGCAAATCATGCTATTGCGGGGTTTGAATTTGACATTTCGAAATCAATTTCGCTTAACGTAGAGGGATATTACAAGTGGTTTACCCAGCTTACCAACCTGAATAGAAACAAAATATTTGAAGACAACTCGGTCAACGCTGCTCGACCGGACGTGTTAAAGAACGATTACATTGTCGAAACCGGAAAGGCAAGAGGCGTGGACGTTTTACTTAAATTCAGAAAGAACAAGTTATATCTATGGGCAGTCTATTCCTTAGGGAAAGTGGAAAGATGGGACGGGTTGATCAATTATTCACCAATATTTGACAGGCGGCACAATGTTAATTTACTTGGAGCCTTTAAATTTGGAGAGGATGAAAGCTGGGAAATCAATGCAAGATGGAATTTTGGATCAGGTTTGCCTTTTACTCCTAGATCGGGGTACTATCACTCGATCGGGTTCGAAGATGGAACCTCGACAGACATTACTGCTATGAATAACGATGAGCTTACCACAATTTATGGTGACCTGAACTCTTCCAGACTGCCAACGTACCACAGGTTTGATCTCACATTAAAAAAGAGGATTCAATTTAAAGAACATTCCAAACTAGAAATGAATGCCGGAGTAACCAATGTTTATAGCAGAAAGAATTTGTTCTACGTTATACCGGAGAAGAACGAAATCATCTATCAATTACCATTCATGCCAAGTGTTGGAATGGCCTTGACATTTTAATTTCTGAAGAAGAAATAACGAATAGTTCAAGGAAGAATCATAATTATATCCTACCTTTACATCCCGTAATTATCTATGTAATTAACGGGGCATGTCAAATTCTACCAAGTATATTTTCGTTACAGGAGGAGT
>JAAZYJ010000261.1 GCA_014239715.1 Flavobacteriales bacterium | reverse complement strand
GTTTTCCATACCCCTCCTGAAGCCACAGCGATAAAATATTCAAATGGATTGTCTGGATTAACAGCAATATCTGCTATTCTCCCGGAGGTGAATGCGGGACCAATGCCTCTGAAAGCCATTCCGGAAAACGAACTTGCTTTATAGTTAAGATCCGAATTAGAATTGGATTTTTTGTTTTTTTGTCCATGAGAATTAGAACAAAACATGAATAAAAGGGTAAAAGTAAAGAAGATCGTCTTCATCGTGCTAACATTTATGAGTTAATGGCTCCTGTGATAGTTGTTGGAACGGTCAAATATATTAATCGAATCGGAATATACAATTAGAGTAGTTGAATCTGGTTCAGAACGAACAAGTTGAATAATGATATTATTTTTGTAAAATGGAAAAAGAAGAGTTTCAGCAATATCCTCCAAAACCCGAATTGAGCACAGACAAGACAACTGTACCCAAATTCATTTTTACCCTGGGTATGTTTGGATTACTTTTCTTTTTTCTTTCCGGTGGAAGCATTGATGCCGTAATTATGATACTCATCATTTTAATGATCCATGAATTTGGTAACCTGACGGCAATGAAACTTTTAAATCAGAGAATTGAATCAATACTGATCTTTCCGATCTTGGGAAGGATATCGTTCCCGGATGAAGACAGTGCAAGTCAAAAAAAACGGGTGATAATTCTAATGTCCGGACCTTTACCCGGCATCCTTATTGGAGCAGGATTAATGTGGTATGCATTAGGCATTCAGCATGATTACCTGACGTTGATCGCAAGTGCGTTAATGATGGTGAATGCGTTTAATTTACTGCCATTTGATCCACTGGATGGAGGTAAATTACTTGAGGCACTTTTCACCGATTCATATGATAAAATAAAATTGGCGTTTCTAATAATTGTTGCAGCGACTTTCACATTGGCCACCTTTTACAGCACTATCTTAATTGTTGTCTCGCTGCTGGTTGGATTACGCATCTATTCCATGATCAGGGCCAGTAAACTCAGGATTGAATTGATTTCTGAGCTTAACGTAGATCTAAACAAGTCATATGATGAAATAACTGATAGGGAATATTGGGAGATCAGAAGGTACTTGTTGCAGCAAATACCGAACGGCCCAGTTAACCCGGATCTGCTTGAACCGTTCGATAACGAAAAAGTCCTTGTTAATCAGGTCAAATCAATCGTACGGAGACCGTTACAATTGGATATGAATACAGGACAAAAAATTTGTGTATTTTTCTTGTGGTTGACGGGCATCCTTGTGCCTTTATATATTCTAACCTCGGCTTTGACTTAAATCAATTTATGAAATTCTGGATCAAATATCAGTGGACGGTGGTTGGAATAACAGGCACTATTATGATTCATCTGATATTATTGCTATTCCTCAATTTCAAAACATTGCCTGAAGTAGCAGTGACGAATGAGGTGCTAATTGATTTTTCCGAGTCGAGTGAAACAATCTCTGAAGAACAGTCAAAGAAGCTAGAGAATAGTGATGAATTTGGAAGGCCAATCACTAATGTTGCGGCTGACGTAAATTCTGAGACGCAACGTTCAAGCTATATCAACCAGAACAGATTGAGCAACGAAGTCGATGAAATGATCAAAGATCTTGAGAACGAGTATAAGAATGAAGCAACCAGATCGGCAGAAGCACTGGAAAATCTGGAGAACGATAGAAAAGAAAGACAGGCAAAGAACAACTTGTTCGATGAGAATGCGGATGATGTTGAGGCCGTACAAGGAGAGAAGGGAATTAGAGCAAGTGCTAAATGGTCACTTTCGAACAGGAAAAACTTTGATTTACCTGCACCATCCTATGTGTGTAGAGGGGAGGGTGAAGTCCATGTTTCCATTAAAGTAAATAAGAACGGAGAGGTAACGTCAGCCAATATTGTGGAAACCAAAACAAACACGAACAACGAATGCTTACGGGGAAAGGCGTTATCTTATGCCAAACGGGCGCGTTTCAACGATGACTATTCTGCGTCAAGTGCACAAAAAGGGTGGATTCATTTCTCCTATTCCAAACAATAATCTAATGGTGCTCTTAGTTGATTGCGTAATAAACTAGTCTTATGCTCAGATCAGTGTGGCTTCAGGTTTTTTAAAGTTATCTGCGACAATTAAGTCTTTTGTTCCATGGCCCCAGGAATAAAAACCTTCCTTCGACTTTACTCCTAGCTTGCCAGCTGTAACCATATTAACCAAAAGTGGACAAGGTGCATACTTAGGATTTCCAAAGCCGTCTTGAAGCACTTTTAATATGGACAAGCAGACATCTAATCCAATAAAGTCGGCCAGTTGAAGAGGGCCCATCGGGTGAGCCATACCTAGCTTCATTACCGTGTCTATTTCTTCAACTCCGGCAACACCTTCGTGGAGAGTGATAATGGCTTCATTGATCATCGGCATCAGAATTTTATTAGCTACAAATCCCGGGTAATCGTTGACTTCAGTAGGAACTTTGCCCAATTGCTTTGATTTTTCCATAACGGAATTTGTCACTTCATCGGATGTGGCATATCCACGGATTACCTCAACCAGCTTCATTACCGGGACAGGATTCATGAAATGCATACCAATGACCTTATCCGGTCTGGAGGTCACTGCTGCCATTTTGGTAATGGAAATTGAGCTTGTGTTGGTAGCTAAAATAGCGTTCGGCTTAGCAGCATCATCGATCTGTTTAAAGATCTTCAATTTCAGCTCAAGGTTTTCTGTTGCTGCCTCAACAATCAGATCGCTGTCACTCACTCCGGCAGCTAAATCCGTGAATGTATCAATGTTTGCTAATGTGTTGGCCTTGTCCTTTTCCGTGATCTTCTCTTTTTTGATCATTCGATCTAAATTTTTTGAGATAACCATTTTCGCATTCTCCAGAGCTGCTTCTGAGATGTCAACAAGGTGGACTTTATGATTTGATTGAGCAAAGACATGAGCTATTCCGTTTCCCATGGTTCCGGCTCCTATTACCGCTATATTTTTCATTTGGATATTAAATTAATGGGCCTAAAGATAGAAAAGGAGTGGAGGTTGAGCAAACTATTTTCCGGATCCTTTAAGCACAATTAAAAGTGTGTAAATTAGGATCTTGAAATCTAGAGCAATGCTCATATTTTCAATGTAAAGAACATCAAATTTCAAACGTTGGATCATCTCTTCAACATTTTCAGCATATCCATATTTTACCTGACCCCAAGACGTTATACCCGGCCTTACTTTGTGCAAATGTTTATAATGCTCAGCCTTTTCTGTGATCTTATCGATGTAGAATTGTCTTTCCGGCCTGGGCCCGACAACAGACATGTCTCCCTTGATTACATTCCAAAATTGTGGGAGCTCATCAAGTCTGCTTTTACGCATAATTCGGCCAATTTTGGTAATGCGCTGATCATTGGAGCTTGACAATTGCGGACCTGATTTTTCCGCATCCAGACACATCGAGCGGAACTTATAAATGGTAAATGGGTTCCCATGCCACCCAATTCGCTCCTGTTTAAAGAACACGGGGCCTTTTGACGATAGCTTTATCGCAATTATCAGGAATAAGTACACCGGCGCGAAAATAAGCAAGGCTATAAGCGAGTAGATCAGGTCTAAAGTTCTTTTCAATGAGGATTGCCATGCCGGCATGATCTGCTTGTTTACTTCTATTAGCGGTGTGCCGAAAATACTGTTCATTTTGACCTGCCCTGTTAGTATATCGTACATGTCAGGAATGATCTTTACCCTTACTTTATACTGTTCAAGATCATCAATGATCTTCTTCAGGTATTTGTGCTCACTGGATTCAATAGCAATGATTACCTCAGTGATCTCATTTTCTACGATGGTTTGGCCTAATGCTTCGTACTTACCATAATACTGAATCGTAGTGTCTAATAATTTTCGATCAACGCCATTTGTGCTTATGAACCCTTTGAATTTGTATCCCGGGGAGTTCTTTATGTTCTCTATTTCTTTATAGATGGCCATTGCCCTTTCGTTTCCACCAACCAGAAGTGTATTGAAACCGATTTCTCTCCTGTGTATTTTCTTTACAGTTCTGGTTGTTATGATCAATCTTAATGTAACCGTGATTGAAAAGTGCAACGCGAAAAGAGTTAGCACGCTCCTGTAATAGTTTTTATAGCTATCCGTATCATTCAGATCTCCGATCTGGTCGTCCAGGATCAGAAAGAAAAAGAGGAACAATGTGCCCAGAATGGATATGAAAAGTGTTTGGCTAAATTCTTTAAGTCTGTACTTCCTATATACATTTTTATAGGAACCCGCTGCCGCGTAGAGTACTATCCAGAAAAAAGGAACCAATGATAACCCTAGAAATAGTTTCTCGTCCGGCACAAACTCAACTGCTTCGATGTAAACTTTTCTGAAATAATAAAACATGACCCAAACCACTGATGCTGCAAGGAAATCCAGTAGAACATAAGTGAAGATCAGTAGTTTTTTACTCATAATCAGAATACAACTTTAATGTTATCCATCTCAATTTTTGGTGAAGCCGTCTCGCCATTGTTAAATGCTGATAAATAGATGTCGAATTCTGTTGCTGCAGGCAACCCGCTAACGGCATCCGTTAAGTTGATATAGGTTTTGTTCCATTCGGCTTTAGGAGAGAACGTAAAAATAGCCAATTGAGCGTCTGCCGGCAAAGAGCCATCGTTGTTGAATAACCCGAAAACAAAAGAGTTGTTGGACCTGTAATTAAGCTCAAGATAAACCGGCTGACCAACTTTCGGAAAGTTATTAAAGGAGGGTTCATTTGTACGCGCTTCAAAAAACAGGTCAGTCGAGGCAAAAGACACAACCCCACTTTTTGAGCCTTCGAATGGATCTGTATTGTCTTGTGTGAAATTAGTGTCGCTCAAGGACGTTTTAGAGAACGAAATACCACCATCCTCAAAATTTTCTTCCCAGATATCCAGATCAGCAATGTATCCTATTGACGGGTTGATGGTAATTGAACTATCCGGTATAAGATCTACGATGGCGTCGTAGTTGGTATAAAACGGGTATCTGACCCTATCATCGCTCTGCCCGTTGTTTTTAATGCCTGCAAATATTTTAACATTCTGTTGCCCCGTCGACAAAGTAGGCACTCTGGCAGGCAATTCAAATACACCCATTAATTTATCATCTACGAAGATCCAGGCATCCGTGATCTGATGGCTGTTAGTTCCCTGAACACTTGTTGTTGACAGAGTGAACTCATTCACTACTATGTACGCAGGTATGGTTTGGGCATTATCTGCCTTATTACACCCCTGTAAGGTAATGTATAGCACTATCGATAAAAAGGTTAGTTTTCTAATTAAACGCATTTCACGTACGTTTTTGCAAAAACGCAAATTTATCAGAAATATTATACTTACAGATAAATTAACTGATAGTACTTACAGAACCTAGTTTTTCTAAGATGTCATTAGCGACTTTTAGGGCGTTGTATCCGTCTTCTAAAGGCACAATAGGAACAGTATCTGTAACAATTGATTGATAAAAGGATCTCAACTCTTCTTTGATGGCATTTGTAGGGTTGATCTCCGGTTGATTAATTAGGATCTTTTTCTTTCGTTGATCTCCTAGCTCAAGAATCAGATCAAACGGTCCAGGTTCTCCGGAAACCTCCTCCATTTGAATGATCTCGGTCTTCTTTTCCAGGAAATCTACTGAGATGTAGGCGTCTTTTTGAAAAAATCTTGATTTGCGCATACTTTTAAGGGATATTCTGCTTGCGGTAAGGTTGGCCACACAACCGTTGTCGAATTCAAGTCTTGCATTGGCAATGTCATGTGTTTCGCTAACTACAGCAACGCCACTTGCTGACACTTTTCTAATATTTGATTTGACTACTTTAAGGACAATATCCAGGTCGTGTATCATCAGGTCCAGCACCACCGGGACATCCGTTCCTCTGGGATTGAATTGAGCTAACCGATGAGTCTCAATGAACATGGGGTGTTCAAAATAACTTTCAGCAGCTTTAAAAGCCGGGTTAAACCTTTCTACATGTCCAACTTGTGCTTTAACGTTCGCTTCATGGGATATCTCAAGTAACGATTTGGCCTCTTGTACAGTGTTTGTTATCGGCTTTTCAATAAAAACATGTTTGAACGATTTTATTGCCTGTTCAGCAAGGTCAAAATGCGAAAGGGTAGGAGTTACTATATCAACAGCATCCACCTGATCAATCAATTCATCATAGCTTTGGAATGACCTGACATTGTACTCATTGGCTACATTATCACAGTTTTCTCGATCGAGATCAAATATGCCAATTAGCTCAAACTCGGGAATTTCTGAAATTAATTTGATATGAATTTTGCCTAAATGGCCTGCGCCGACTACTCCAATTTTCATGCTTCCAACAAATTATTATACACGACAAAAATAATTGAGGGCTTTAAGATATTCATGGACAGTTGATATAATTATTAACACTGCAACTCGTATATCTCTTGGAATCAAATATTAATTCCCTTTGGTGGAAAGCTATTTTTGTTCTTGTGAAGGATACGATCAGACATCAAGGAATGCGCAAGAACCTTATCAAGACGCTCAAAGACAAGAATATCTATGACGAAAAGGTGCTAGAAGCCATGAATCGGGTTCCAAGACATTTCTTTATTGAGGGAAGTGCGTTTTTGGAATTCGCCTATAAAGATGCTGCGTTTCCTATAGGCGCGGGGCAAACGATATCTCACCCTTCTACGGTTGCCTGGCAGTCCACGTTATTGCACATCAAAAAAGGTGATAGGGTGCTGGAGATCGGAACCGGTTGCGGTTTCCAGACCGCTGTTTTGTGCGAATTGAAGGCGAAAGTATATTCGATTGAAAGACAGCGAGAGTTGTATCTGAAGTCGAAAAGAATGTTGCCCGATATGGGATATCGTGCAAAGCTATACTATGGCGATGGTTATAAAGGACTCCCGCAATGGGCTCCGTTTGACAAGGTGCTTGTAACCTGTGGTGCCCCCGAAATTCCTGAGAACGTACTTGTTCAGCTTGCTGTTGGTGGAGAAATGGTGGTTCCTGTAGGAGATGTTAAGCAAACCATGATGTATGTGCATAAAATAGCTGAGGATGACTATAAGATCGAGGAATGTGGAGATTTTTCTTTTGTTCCGATGCTTCCTGACCGTGGAAGCTGAAAATTAATTTAGAGTAAGGAAAATTAAATATTTTCGTTGACCAGTCAGCTATTCAGCGATTTTTTCATGGCCATTTGTAATCCCCCATCGCACAACTACTAACAAAATAATTAAGTCTGAGAAAGATGTCTTGTGAACAAAAGTATGTGAAGAATCAAGTTTTGTGGTTCACATTCTAGGGCAGATTAAGAGCTAAATTTGTGTGACGTTAAAAAATATAATCGTTACTAATTAAAACAAAAGTTATGAAAAAGAAGTATATCTTACTTACAATGATGCTAGGAGGTGCAACAGTTTTTGCACAAGACCTAACATCGAAAAAAGGGGAAACAATGCTTCCCGAAGCGGGCGACTGGGCAGTACAATTTGATGCTGCACCCTTTTTGAACTATGCTGGAAATTTATTCAATGCCGGTGCAACTGCGCCTGGAGCTACTTGGATAAATACAGGTACAATTGCTGGGAAGTATTTTAAAGATGCAACCACTGCTTATAGAGTAAAGCTGAACATCGGGTTTGGGTCTATGACGGATAAAGCACTTGTGGCTGACCAACCTGCAGTAATTGCTGATCCTTTGTCTGATGCAATGGTGGAGGATTCGAGAAAAGATGGCTATACCAACATTACGATAGGTGCTGGAATGGAAATGAGAAGAGGAAAAGGAAGATTGCAAGGTTTCTATGGGGCTGAGCTGTTGTTTATGATGGGAAGTACAAAAACTACGTACACCTATGGCAACGCCTATGATGTTACGAATCTTCCTTCTCAAACGAATGGAACAGATCCACTAGGAATGGATACTGATGTGCAGGAAATCAAGTCTGGATCTACGATTGGTTTAGGCGTAAGAGGTTTTGTAGGCTGCGAGTATTTTCTTGCGGCAAAGATCTCTGTTGGTGCTGAATATGGCTGGGGTTTAGGATTATCCAGTACAGGCAATGGATCAACAACTGTTAAGCAGGTAAATTCTGCGGGAACAGCTCTAGAGGATTACACTTCAGAAAGTGCCGGCAGCAGCGCATTCGGAATTGGTGCTGATATTAATGGCGGAAATAATTTAGGTACAGCTTCTTTGGTGGCTACATTCCACTTCTAAGAAAACTGAGATTGAAAATAATTGATGGGCCTTCCTTCGGGGAGGCCTTTTTTATGCCCAGTTAATAACGCTTTGGTAGGATTCAGCTATAATTACTATCGAAAGTCCTTCTTGATTCGATCCAAAGCTCTTTTGCTATCGCGGTCTTTTATGGTTTCTCTTTTATCGTGAAGCTTCTTGCCCTGGCCTAGTGCGATCTTAATTTTTGCCAATCCTTTAGCATTAACAAACAGATTCAGAGGAACAAGAGTAAATCCTTTTGTTTTCAATTTTTTATGGATCTTGGTGATCTCAGCCCGATTCAACAATAATTTGCGGTCACGCCGGATCTCATGATTGAAGTGGCCTCCGTTTCCGTACTCATCAACATAAGCGTTTCGTAGAAAGACCTCATCTTTTTGAATCACACAATAGGCTTCAGTTATACTTGCATTTCCCTCACGTATTGATTTGATCTCAGTTCCCAGCAATTGAATTCCTGCAACAAACTCGTCAACGATCAAGTATTCAAATCGTGCTTTTTTATTTTTTATGTTGATGTTATCGGAAGACATAAATTCAAAGGTAATAAACTAGATTGTTCAGCCTAGTACAACATCCAGCACCATCATGATAACAAATCCGATAATGAAGCCCATAGTGGCGATATCTGTGAACTTATCCCTTTGTGTTTCAGGGATCACTTCTTCCACAACAACGTAGATCATCGCACCGGCGGCAAATGCGAGTGCGTATGGAAGTATCGGCTCGAACGAGGTTACTGCCCAGGCGCCACATACACCCGCTATGGGTTCAACTATGGCTGATAATTGTCCGTACCAAAAGCTCTTTCTTCGGGATACGCCTTGCCTCCTTAAGGGCATAGCAACAGCAATTCCTTCCGGAAAATTTTGGATGCCAATTCCGATTGCAATTACCACCGCAGCAGAAATCAGCTCGATATCTCCACCTGCAGCACCGAAAATAACTCCTACCGCAAGTCCCTCAGGAATATTATGCAGGGTAATTGCCAATACCAATAGGGTAGTACTGTGCCAATCGGTTTGGATCCCTTCTTTTTCTTCTTTTGAAAAATTAATGTGCAAATGAGGCAGAAATTTATCCAGTCCGAAAAGAAAAAGAGCACCAAGCAAGAAACCAACAGATGCGGGCATTACCTCCCATCCACCTGTCATGCCCATGTTTGAGGCTTGCTCTATTGCCGGGATCAAGAGGCCAAAACAGCTCGCTGCAACCATCACCCCTCCAGTAAATCCTAAAAGCCCATCCAATATGGATCTTCTGAGCTCTTTGAAGAAGAACACCGTTGCGGCACCCATGGCCGTTATTAACCATGTAAATGTAGTTGCGATCAATGCTGCCAGTACAGGGTCAATGCTGGAGAACCACTTATACAGAGAGTCGATCATTGCGGCTTCACAATTAAATTATCCGCAACGCGCTGAGAAATGTGTTTTTCGTCTCCATTAACGAGAATATTCAGAGATCGATCAAACTCAAATACATTTCGAATTTCAATCACTGTTCCAAGCTGTAAATTGCTTCTTTCCAAGTGCTGTAAAAATATACTGGTCGAGTCTGAAACTCCAACCAGTGTTCCGGTATCCCCAATGGTCAATTCAGACAACAATGTTTTTTCTCTAAGATCTTCGATCTTACCCTGGCTATTGGGAATGGGGTCGCCATGTGGGTCATATTTGGGATTTTCCAAAAAATCGTCCAGACGATTCGTTAATTCAGGGGATTGTATGTGCTCCAGCTGTTCCGCTATATCATGAACTTCATCCCAATTGAAATGGAGCTTGTCCACCAGAAATACTTCCCAAAGTCTATGTTTTCTTATTGTAGCCAGCGCTATTTTTTGCCCCTTTGAAGTAAGGCTAACTCCGTAGTATTTTTTATAGACAACCAACCCTTTTTCTGATAATTTCTTCATCATATCAGTAACACTCGATGCCTTAGTGTCCAGAGATCTGGCAATTGAGTTGGTGCTAACCCCTTTTTCCGTGTTTTCAGTAAGTGAAAATATTGCCTTAAGGTAATTTTCTTCAGTATGATTGATGAAATGCCTCATAGTATGGCGCAATTTACTGATTTATTTAGATGTGTCATATTTATTTTTTAGATTAGCCTAAATATTTATTTAGGTGAGCAAAATAACGATATTCGTTTTCGTTTTTCTTCCTGTTCTTAGCTGGACACAATCCAAGGTTGAGCTATATATAGAGGATCAAAACGGTAGATTTATACCCCATGCTGATGTGCGCTTAGATGATTCTGTTTTTCTTTCTTCTGACGATAAAGGAATTGCTTTGATCGAATTGGATTCCGGATCACATTATGCTGAAATACAAGCTTTTGGGTTTGCCAGGAGTGGTTCATTTTTTGAAGTTGATAAGGAGAGTTTTCGGCACACTTTTGTTCTTAAGCCTCTAAAGGAATTGGATGAGCTGGTGGTTTCCGGTACTCTAGCTGAAATTTCCAGATCAAAGTCTCCGGTTGCCATTACGGTGCTCACACCTAAGTTTTTCAGTAAGAATCCGGAGCCAAGTGTATACGGTGTTATCGATCAGGTGAATGGCATACGTTCTCAGATGAATTGTAGTGTATGCAATACAGGGGATATTCATATCAATGGGATGGAAGGAGCGTATACCATGATCACCATAGATGGCATGCCAATTGTCGGGGGCCTATCTACCGTTTACGGGTTGCAGGGGATCCCAAGCAGTTTAATTGAGCGGATAGAGGTAATTAAGGGGCCTGCTTCGACTTTGTACGGATCAGAGGCTGTGGGTGGACTTATAAATGTTATAACTACCGATCCGGCCTCTGCTGACAAACTTAGCATCAATTCTAATATTTCCTCGTATCTGGAAGGGAATATTGATCTTGGATTTGCCAAGAAAATGGGGAAGGTCAATATGCTTCTGGGGGTAAATTATTTTAAATATGGGAACCCTATAGATCTCAACGATGATAATTTCACGGATGTTACGTTGCAAGACAGGATATCTGTATT
>JAAZYJ010000119.1 GCA_014239715.1 Flavobacteriales bacterium | reverse complement strand
TTGGAGGTGCGAAATTTTCAGCTCATAAGACAAGCCCCTCGCCCAGATCAAGTTCTATGATATCATCTAAAATTGGTTTAACCCGCGAATAATGCACAGGACTAGCCAGTCTGTTCAACGCCCGGATCCCCAGCTTCTTTGTGTCATAATGAAGGTTATCGAGAGCCTCTGTACGCACGATATAAAGCTGCCATTGATCCAGATCAAGGACATCAATTTTACGCAATTCCTTTTCGTTAAGGACAGCAAAAATATAGATCTCCGGATGCCTGTTCCGATAAGTCAAACTTTCTGCTGTTGACGCATCAATTCCCTTTTTAGGCGCGATATCAAAAGACAATCTTTTTGGTCTCTTTTGTTTCCAGTGCTCAACAAAAGCAGATGTTTTTATACTGATCTTTTTCTTTCGATAACGCAGGTCCGAGTTTTCCCAATAGATCCTTGGCATTTTAGTAAGACCTAAGGCGTCTGCGATCAGGAACAAGGCAAAATAATCCCTGTTTGAAGGGATGATGATATCTGAGCATGCCCACTTCCAAAAATCCAATATCTTGGCATCACAACCTTTTATTTTCTCAAACCCTAAATACACATCCTTTGTCCTAAAATTACAGCGTCTGCATGAATTTGCTCATCCTCTTTTCATTACCAACATAAAAATTCAGAGACACCCCAAAACGTCTAAAGCCAATGTCCATGGAGTCTAACAGGTGCTGATTTATCCTATAATACCTCAGTATAGAATCATGTTTAACGGGAAAAACAATATCAGCATTGCTGATCAACCCCAGCACAGCAGAATCCATAAGTAGCTTTTTCATTTCATCACTGGAAATATGCGACAGATCATTAATTGGCATTTTAACGTGCTCAAAGTCTTTCTCCATATCCGTTAAAATAGCCAGCGCATCTTCATAAATGCTATCCATTACAACCCCTTCGGTAACATAGTACGCAAGATTTTCATTAAGCTGCTCTTGTGTAATATTGTGTTTCGTAAATAACCCGGAGTAATACGATTGGACACTGTCTTTTATTATGCTCTGCAAGAATTGCACTTCCGTCAGCTGAGCTTCAACCAGATTGATATCTACAATGATATCAGCCATTCTTTCCGGTGAGATCAGTGAGTCAGGCGCTTCAACCGCGTCGTTATCTGCACTACAGGACACCAATAAAATCAAGACAAACAGGAGTCCGGGGCGAATCATCGGTCAAAAGTTAAGCGCCTTACCAAGCGCGATTCAGAAACTTCTCCATCACAGTACCCCAGGCGTCCATTAACAAAAACTTTCTTTACTTCGCTTCTAAACGAGGCCCCGTCAAAAGGGCTCCAACCACATTTATACAACACGTTTTCAGCAGTCACTTTCCACGGCGAATCCAGATCAACCAAAACAAGATCAGCAAAATACCCGGAACGAATGTATCCTCTTTTTTCGATGCTGAAACAATCAGACACAGCGTGACTCATTTTCTCAACCAATTTTTCTAGCGATATTTTCCCATTGTGATAATGCTCCAACATGGCAACTAATGCGTGCTGTACCAGCGGCCCACCGGAAGGCGCATTGAAATAGCTATTTTCCTTTTCCGACCTTGTGTGAGGCGCGTGATCCGTTGCGATCACATCGATGATGTCGTTCCGTACGGCATCCATGATCGCATCCCGGTCCGAAGACCTTTTAACGGCAGGATTCCACTTTATAAAATTTCCCTTTTCCTTATAGTCTTCAGCAGAGAACCACAGGTGGTGAATGCATGCTTCTGAAGTGATCCTTTTAGCAGCAACAGGCCCTCCCTCGAATAATCCAAGCTCCTTTTCGGTTGAAATATGCAGAACATGTAATCTGGCATTGTGCTTTTTTGCCAAAGCAACAGCCATTGAAGATGACTTATAGCACGCTTCTTCACTTCTGATATCCGGATGGCACGCCACAGGGACATTTTCTCCGTATTTGGCTCTGTGCGCCTCTGTATTTTCCCTTATTGTCATTTCATCCTCGCAATGGGTTGCAATAAGCATATTACACTCTTTAAAAAGTCGCTCCAGCACCTCCTCGTTATCCACCAGCATATTACCCGTAGACGAGCCCATGAATACCTTGATTCCGCAAACCGTTTTAGGATCAGTCTTCAACACCTCTTCCAGATTATCATTTGAAGCACCCATGAAAAATGAATAGTTCACAAACGATGATTCTTCTGCCAACCGGTATTTTCTTTCAAGCAGCTCCTGAGTAAGCGTGTTCGGTATGGTATTGGGCATTTCCATGAAAGAAGTAATTCCACCTGCGAGTGCCGCCTTGCTTTCTGTAGAAATATCTGCCTTATGCGTAAGCCCAGGCTCTCTAAAATGGACCTGATCATCGATCACCCCCGGCAGGCAGTACAAACCTGTTGCATCAATTACCTCGTCGTCAGAACCGACCTCAATCTCACCTACACCCACCTGGCTGATATACTCGCCATCAATAAGGATGTTGCCCACAAAAATTTCATTTTCGTTAACTATCGTGGCGTTCTTAATTAATTTCCTACCCAACTTTTCCAAACGATTATTGCTTTATATTTTTTCGACGCATTTTGAATACACCGAGAAATGCTTCTTTAAAAATACTCATACTCATTTTTGACTGTCCCAGCTCCCGATCTTTAAATGTAATGGGCACCTCGATGATCTTAAACCCAAGCTTGTATGCCGTATATTTCATTTCAATTTGAAATGCGTATCCAACAAATCTGACCTCATCCAATTCGATCTTCTCCAATACTTTTCTGGAATAACATTTAAACCCGGCCGTTGTATCTTTGATGTTCATCCATAGTACTGTTCGCACATAGAATGATGCGAAATAAGACATCATCCATCGGGTTATCGGCCAATCTTCAACTTTTCCACCCTTGCAATAGCGAGATCCAATACTCATATCTCCCCCTTGTTCACTGCATGCTTTCAACAACCTCTCCAGGTCCATTGGATTGTGAGAAAAATCAGCATCCATTTCAAAAACATACGCGTAATCTCTTTCCAAAGCCCATCTGAAACCATGGATATATGCTGTTCCCAAACCTTGTTTTCCAGACCGTTCCACTATATGCAATCTACCTTCAAACTCCTGTTGCATCGACTTAACAATTGCTGCCGTTCCGTCCGGCGAACCATCATCAACAACAAGCACGTCGAATGACATTGCAAGCGCAAACACCGTTCGCAACATGCGCTCGATGTTCTCCTTCTCGTTATACGTAGGAATTATGACAACAGTACTGATCAAATAGTATAGATTTCAAGCTAAAATAATCGAATTTATTCACCTTTGGATTTCAACAAACGAATAAATAAAATAGAAATTGCTGAAAGAAGTATTTATACCTTAGCAACAATTGTAATTACTTTAGCCCGTTAGAAGTATTTGAAGCTTGTTTATTTCATATTGTTCCTACCGATCAGTCTGTCTTCATTTTCGCAAAACAGCATGAACGTTTTTCTGATGAACCACTGGGACGGCGAATGGGTTGACACCAATAACGCGGGAATAAAATACAACGAGGTGTGGGGGTTTGTTCATGACGGAATAGAATATGCGGTAATTGGTTCAGTTAACGGCGCGCATATTTTCGAACTCACCTCGGATGACCTCCTGATCGAAATCGATTTTGTTCCCGGCAATTTCCAGGGACATGTAGTTCATCGGGATTACCATGACCTGAATGGATATCTGTATGCTGTATCCGATCAAGCTCCAAGCACACTACAGGTAATAGACCTGCATTACCTTCCTGATTCTGTTCATGTGGTTTACGATAGTGATTCGGTGATCAACACTGCTCATAACATCTTCATCGATAATTCTTCACAGCTGCTCTATGCTTGCAGTCCCCCGGGAACTCCAGGCCTAACTGTTCTTTCAATTTCCAACCCTATCGACCCAACTCTGGTTTATGATTACAATATGTTTCGTGTTCACGACATCTACGTTCGTAACGACTCTGCCTATCTCAACTGTGGCAACGAAGGACTGTGGGTATATGATTTCACGAATGAATCATCACCTGTAAACATCGGGTCACTGACAAGCTATTCAGAACAGGGATACAATCATTCCGGTTGGTTAAGCGAGGATGGAAAAACCTATATTATGGCCGATGAAACTGCCGGTAAGAAATTGAAAGTGGTTGATGTGTCTGACCTGTCTGACATCAATGTTCATTCTGTTTTTGGAACCGAATGGTGTGCCGAAACCTTACCTCACAATGTAATGTTCTTTGATGGCATTGCCTACGTTTCATATTACAACGACGGACTTCAAATCTATGATGTTAGAGACCTTAGTAACCCGAAGCAAATCGGGTACTATGATTCGTTCTCAGGCATCAACGACGAGCTATTTCAAGGGGTTTGGGGTGTTTATGCCCAGCTCCCTTCAGGAAAACTACTGATCTCCGATCGATCTACCGGCTTGTATGTCCTCTCCTTTTCAGTTCCTCCCAACATCAGCGGTGGACATGGCATTTATCCAAATCCAGCAAACAATAACGCCTGGTTTTACAAAGAACATATAGCAAACACCAATTACAAACTTCAAATTATATCGAATGAGGGAAAGCTTGTTGACGAACTTTCAAGCCAAACCGATCACTTGCAGCTCGATCTAAGTGCATACAGTGCCGGATTATACTTTTACAAATATGTCAATGAAACTACTAACACAGTAGATATAGGCAAGTTCGTTCGCGTGAAGTAACTTTGTTAAGAGAGCACTATCTCATCTACCATGGAAGACATAGAATCTAAATCAGCCCCGTCAATTACTGACCTTGTTGCTTTAACCGCCACATCTTCCGCTTTATCCACCGGATAGCCTAATGCAACAGCAAATTTCCGAACCTTTTTCACTTCAGAAACGGCAATTCCTTCATCTGCTA
This sequence comes from Flavobacteriales bacterium, assembly GCA_014239715.1. The sequence goes on along the minus strand of JAAZYJ010000119.1, from coordinate 1,449 downwards.
AAACCATTTGCACCAAATGATACAACCTTTCATTACGCTCCTCCTTATTCTCAGGTGGATTGATCGGGTAATCTTCAGGCTTTTCAATGATCTGATCGAAATGCTCATCTGACAATCCAATCTGTCTTGCAATGTTCTTCAATAGCTGCAGCTCCTCATCATCCACTACACCATCAGCTTTTGCGATCATTACGAGGTTTCTGAAGTGTCCCTTGTTTTGCTTTTGTTCTCCGCTTTCAAATACATCTGCTATCGACATTTCCTTTGATTTTAATTGACGGTGCAAAAATACAGTTATAACTGAATTATCAGACCAAAATCAGGCATTATTTACAAGGCCCCTGCTTTTATTTCTTCAACAACAGACGGATCAAGAAGTGTTGATGTATCTCCGAGGTTATCCGTTTCTCCTTCCGCTATCTTGCGCAAGATCCTGCGCATTATTTTTCCTGATCTTGTTTTTGGCAATCCATTTACTACCTGGATCTTATCCGGTTTGGCAATTGGGCCGATCTGCTCAACAATTACAGCCAGCAGCTCTTTTCTAAACATCTCAACATCAGCAGGTGGAGGTGAGCAAATGATATAGGCATATATGCCCTGACCTTTAATCTCGTGAGGATAGCCAACTACTGCAGCTTCAACAACATTGCTGTGTTCATCCAAAGCATCTTCCACTTCGGCAGTGCCTATTCTGTGTCCTGACACATTGATCACATCGTCAACCCTTCCTGTAATGCGATACATTCCGTCGGCGTCCCTCCTGCAACCGTCACCCGTAAAATAGTACCCTTCGTAGCTGGAAAAATAGACGTTCTTACATCGGTCATGGTCTCCCCAGGTTGTTCTTATCATACTGGGCCAAGGGTATTTGACACACAAGTTCCCCTGAACATCGTTGCCCTGTATCTCTTTGCCCTCAGAGTCCATCAAACACGGTTGTATCCCGGGTAAAGGAAGTGTAGCGTAGCTCGGTTTCAAAGGTGTAATACCGGCCAACGGCGATATCATTATTCCCCCTGTCTCTGTTTGCCACCACGTATCCACAATTGGACATTTCTTTTTACCAACCAGCTCATGATACCACTGCCAGGCCTCTTCATTTATCGGTTCACCAACTGTCCCTAATACTTTCAACGAGCTTAGGTCGTGGTCTGAAACGAATGAATCGTCGTAGACCTGCAAAGCTCTTATTGCCGTAGGAGCTGTATAAAAAATATTTACCCGGTGCTTGGCGCAGATCTCCCAGAACCTTCCGGCATCCGGCCATGTCGGCACCCCCTCGAACATTAGTGTAGTAGCCCCTGCCAAAAGCGGTCCGTAAACGATGTATGAATGACCTGTGATCCACCCAATATCCGCAGTACACCAATAGACATCTTCCTCTTCATACTGAAATACGTTCCTGAAAGAATACTCAGCATAGACCATATAGCCGGCCGTCGAATG
>JAAZYJ010000276.1 GCA_014239715.1 Flavobacteriales bacterium | reverse complement strand
CCAGCATATTTCGATCCGGAAAATATTATAAAATTAGCCATCGAAGGAGGCTGCAATGGAGTGGCATCAACATTTGGTGTTCTGGCAGCCTGCTCCCGAAAATATGCCCACAAAATACCTTTCATCGTTAAATTTAATCACAACGAATTTCTTTCCTATCCAAACACATTCAACCAGATCTCTTTCGGCTCTATAGAAGAAGCGTGGAATCTTGGCGCCGCAGCAATAGGCGCAACCATATACTTCGGATCAGAAGAAAGTGAAAGACAGATCATTGAAGTTGCTGAAGCTTTTGAAAGAGCCCATGAATTAGGGATGGCAACCATATTGTGGTGCTATACTCGAAACAGCGCGTTTAAAAAAGATGGTGTAGACTATCACACAGCCGCTGACCTTACAGGACAAGCAAACCATCTTGGCGTTACGATCCAGGCCGACATTATCAAACAAAAGCTACCTGAGTGCAATGGTGGCTACAAAGCGGTCAACTTTGGAAAAACACACGACAAAGTGTATTCAGAATTGTCATCGGACCACCCGATCGATCTAACGCGTTATCAGATTGCCAATTGTTATATGGGGAGAATAGGACTAATCAATTCCGGTGGGGCTTCTACAGGAAGTGATACATCTGATCTGAAACAAGCTGTAGAAACCGCTGTGATCAACAAAAGGGCCGGTGGGCACGGATTGATATCAGGCAGGAAAGCTTTCCAAAAACCAATGGAAGAAGGTGTATCCTTGCTAAATGCAATACAAGACGTATATTTAGATAAAGGGATCGAGATCGCTTAGGTCAATCCTGTGCACTTTAAGCAATACATACTGTAGCTATGGCATGGTTTAAAAGAGATAAAAAGAGTATAACAACTCCTACCAAAGAGAAGAAAGAGACCCCGGATGGATTGTGGGTCAAAACGTCGTCCGGAGATATTATCGATAGCAAAGAGCTGGCCAGCAACTACTATGTAGATCCTGAAGGGCACCACACACGTATCGGCTCATTAGAGTATTTTGATATTATTTTCGACGATGGCTACTACGACGAAATTCATGAAAAGATTGCGTCTGCCGACCCACTCGAATTTGAAGACAAGAAGAAGTACTCAGATCGGATAACGGCTACTCAGGAAAAAACAGGGCTTGTTGATGCCTGTAGAAATGCTTACGGAAAAACTTCCGGGATGTACATCGTAGTTTGCTGTATGGACTTTTCATTCATAGGAGGATCGATGGGTTCTGTGGTGGGTGAAAAAATTGCACTGGCCATCAATCACGCCATAAAGAAAAAATGCCCGTTCATGATGATCTCTAAATCAGGTGGGGCAAGGATGATGGAAGCAGGGTTCTCACTAATGCAAATGGCGAAAACCTCTGCAAAACTGACCCAATTAGCACAAAAAAAACTTCCTTACATTTCATATCTCACAGACCCCACAACAGGAGGAGTAACAGCTTCATTCGCCATGCTCGGTGATATCAATATTGCAGAGCCCAATGCATTGATCGGTTTTGCCGGTCCTCGGGTAATCAAAGAAACTATTGGCAAGGACCTTCCTGAGGGCTTTCAAACCTCAGAATTCCTGTTGGAAAAGGGGTTCCTGGATTTTATTGTTGACAGAAGAAAGCTGAAGCCTAAACTGGAACAGATCATTCGTCTATTCCAAAATTAGTCATTCAAATACCTCGCCCCGCTATTGCAGTTTACAAGTTGACCACCTATCAACATAGGTCAAGAAAAAACCAATACCCGTATATTATTAAGGTATCGTACTTAGTGTTGAATAAAACACTATATTTGCAGCCGAATTATTAAACAGATCACATAAGAATCACTAAATAGTATTGGCATGTATCTAACTACAGAAAAGAAACAAGAATTTTTTAAAACTTACGGTAAAGGGAATACCGATACCGGCACTGCAGAGGGTCAAATTGCATTATTCACCTTCAGGATCGCTCACTTAACAGAGCATCTTAAAGACAATAAGAAAGACTTCAACACCCAACGTTCGTTAATCAAACTAGTTGGAAAAAGAAGGAGACAATTAGATTATCTGAAAGCGAAGGACATCGAGCGATATAGAGCGATCGTCAAAGAGCTGGGACTAAGAAGATAATTTGTTCCGAAACGTCGGAACAATTCTTAATACGTATTTAAAGGGGGGCTTTTGCGCGCAAGTGCAAAGCCCCTCTGTTGTTTATATTTTAAAATTATGAAATTAGGATTTGAAAAAAGCATTAGCCTAGGAGATGGAAGAACCATTTCTATTGCTACAGGAAAATTGGCTAAGCAAGCCCACGGTTCCGTGGAAGTGAGAATGGGCGGAACAGTATTATTGGCAACAGTCGTGTCGAACCGGGAAGCTCGGACTGACATGGATTTTATGCCACTTACAATAGATTTTAGAGAGAAGTATGCTTCAACAGGAAGGTTTCCAGGCGGATTCCTTAAAAGAGAAGCAAGACCTTCAGACTCTGAGATCCTTACGATGAGATTAGTGGACAGGGCACTCAGGCCTCTATTCCCTGATGATTACCATGGAGAAACACAAGTTATGATCCAGATGGTTTCGTCAGACAAGGTTGATATGCCGGATGCTTTAGCCTGTTTAGGTGCATCTGCTGCACTTGCAGTCTCAGACATTCCTTTCGCCGGACCCGTTTCTGAGGTAAGAATAGGAAGGATCGATGGGAAAATGGTACTTAACCCAACCGTTGAGCAAATGGAAGAATGTGACCTGGATATCATCGTCGCTGCTACCATGGACAACATCATGATGGTCGAGGGTGAAATGAAGGAGGCTTCAGAAGCGGATATGCTGGAAGCCATCAAAGCTGCACACGCAGCAATTAAAGTTCAGTGTCAAATGCAGCTTGACCTTGCTGCACACGTAGAAAGTTCAGCGACCAAGAGAGAATACAAGCACGAAGAACACAACGATGACCTGAAACAACAGATCAATGATTTTGCTTACGAAAAATGCTACGAAGTAGCCAAGCAAGGGTTAGCAGATAAATCAAAAAGAAGTGAACTTTTTGGTGCTATTAAAGAGGAGCTGTTAGAGAGTCTTTCTGAGGAAATAAAGGAAGAATGGGCTTTTCAGATCAATCAGTACTTCAAGAAAACGCAAAAGGAAGCTGTAAGAAGGGTAGTTCTTGATGAACGTATCAGACTGGATGGCCGAGAAATGAATGAAATTCGACCGATCTGGAGTGAAGTTGATTATCTACCTTGTCCTCACGGTTCAGCCGTATTTACCAGAGGTGAGACGCAAGCGTTAACAACAGTTACACTAGGTAACAAAATGGACAAACAACTGATCGATGGTGCGATCTTTCAGGGAGAACAGAGTTTCCTCCTGCATTATAACTTCCCTCCATTTTCAACAGGTGAGGCAAGAATGAGGTTCAGTGTAAGTAGAAGAGAAATAGGTCATGGTAATCTGGCTTTGAGAGCCTTAAAGCAGGTATTGCCTGAAACTGAGGTATGCCCATACACGATTCGAATCGTCTCTGACATTCTTGAATCGAACGGATCCTCTTCTATGGCAACAGTTTGCGCAGGTACGCTGGCACTTATGGATGCAGGT
>JAAZYJ010000252.1 GCA_014239715.1 Flavobacteriales bacterium | reverse complement strand
TTCTTTTTCGCTGCGATGCCAGATGATCAGTTCGGAGAGATAGTCACCCTCCTGGTAGAGGGCAAAGAGAGACAGCTTGATCTGACTGTGCTGAGCAAATTCGAACAACCTAAACGGGTATATTTCGTAGAACATTTTAGCTTCACAGGATCAGGAAAGATCGATCGTAAAAAAGTTCTGAAAGAGCTACTGGATGCGTAAGCAATATTTACAAATACTTGGATTATCGGAAGACGCTACAGACACCGAAATAAAGAAGGCATATAGAAGAAAGGCCTTCCTATATCATCCTGACCTTAATCAATCTCCCAATGCTAAAGAACAATTTGTAAAAATTGATAAGGCGTACCAATCTTTGATTAACGAAAATGTTGAACCCGAAGTAATTTATACTGCTCCTCCGGTTGATGAGGATAGGCGAAGAAACAGTGCCATGTACCGTCAAATGGCTAATGAATACAAGAAAAAACAAGCCGAACAGTATCAAAAAGACATTGTTAGAAGGACGAAACGATTCAGAGATAACCTACTTGTTGATATAGGCATGACAATTTTTGCCATGGCAATTTTTGTATATGGTTTTTTAGTCATTCTGGACCAGACCCTGGCAACAAGTGAAGAAACATTAATGACCTATGGCTACGGGGTGGCCTCGGATGGATTTTATTTTGTACGCCTTGATGAGACCGGCGACCTAACGGTTAATGCATCGTGGGAAGTGGTAGCAAGAATAGAAGCACATGGGAGGGGGAATTCAATAATAGATGTTGAGCTTACGCCAATCTTTAAGCTTCCAAAAAAGATCTTATTGGTAAATAATCAAGAAGTTGGATCCAAAGAAGTAGCGTTTAACCTTTTTTTCAATTGGGGTTTTCCAATCATGATGCTGATCCCGGGGTTTTGGCTCTTCTATCGTAAACCTAAGTTTCCTATGATCGTGCTGGGCAATTGCATCTTGTTTATTTATCCCTTTATTGTCGGTATACACATGTATATGCTTTTCACTGAACGGGCAGATATTATATCTAAAGCACTGTAGTTTTTTACAAGTCTGCAATTGTACTTCCATTGTTTGAATGGTCCCGCTTTCTTTTTCGCAAAGCGATAAGCGTTTCAACAATGGGGAAGATCAACAGTACTATCCAGTAAGCGGCCACAATAAAGTAATAAGGCATGAAGAACTTATTCAACCAGCTATGCGTAACTGATTTCAGCTTATTGAATGCTCCATGAAAGAGACCATCGACGGCTCCGGTCTTGAACAGCCTGATCGAATGGATTTCTTCTTTCTCCATTTTTGCTTTATCAGCGATCTTGATTTCTGCCTGTTCTTCCACGATGTCAAGGAACCATACCATGATCCCTTTTGTGATCCAGTTTCCACCACTATTTCCTGCACTATCTGAGAAAAATTTATCTACCAGCTCTTCATTTGTCGGCAGAATAGTTTCCCCGGTATATTTTTCAAGATTTTGATTAATGTATTTGTCAAATGCCGGATAAGTCTGTTCTTCAAATATATCGATGGCAGAGTCTGCGGTATTGCACGCCGTGGATTTGGCATAGCCAATTGCTTTTATCGCAGTGAATCCACAGCCAAAGATCATTGGAATGAATATCCAATAGGTCACTACAAACACCTTCGAATACCATTTAGTTCTCCGTAGTATCTTTTTTGCTCTAAGAATAAAAAGGATGGTAAGCGCGATACAGTATCCAAGGAATCCAAACCCTAATGAACCGAAAACACCTTCCCAGATCAAGTCTACAATGAATTCCCCTACGAATTTCATAATTTTAAGTCTTACATTCTTTCAAGAACCGTGGCATAACCTTGACCAACGCCAATACACATGGTTACCAAAGCATATTTTTTGTTTTGCTTCTGAAGTTCGATAGTGGCAGTTTGAAGTAAGCGTGCCCCCGTCATGCCTAAAGGATGGCCGATTGCGATCGCGCCCCCGTTTGGATTGACTCTTTCATCGTCATCTGCAATTTCAAGAGCTCTTGTGCACGACAGCGCTTGAGCAGCGAAGGCCTCATTCATTTCAATGATATCCATCTGGTCTATGGTAAGCCCTGCTCTTTTCAACGCTTTATTTGTTGCTTCTACCGGACCAATTCCCATTATTCTGGGCTCGACACCTGCAATTGCTGTAGATACGATCCTTGCTTTGGGTGAAAGGTTATGCTGAGTACATGCCTCAGCCGAAGCGACTAGCAATGCTGCTGCACCGTCGTTGAGACCTGAAGCATTACCTGCGGTTACTGAACCACCTTCTTTTCTGAATGCAGGCCTCAGTTTACCCAATATATCCTGAGATGAATTAGGTTTTATGAACTCATCTTCGTCAAAAATAACAGGGTCAGCTTTGCGTTGAGGAATGACCACGGGAACGATTTCCTCTGAGAGTCGTCCTGAATTTCTCGCGGCTGTTGCTTTCATTTGAGAGCGATAGGCGAAAAGGTCCTGGTCTTCTCGGGAGATACCATACATTTCTACAAGGTTTTCTGCGGTTTCACCCATACCATGAGTTCCATATAGCTCTTTCATTTTCGGGTTGACGAAGCGCCACCCAAATGAACTGTCATGCATTTTTGCATCTCGACCGTATGGTTTTGACACTTTTGAGATCACCCAGGGGCCCCGCGTCATGTGCTCGACACCACCGGTTACGTAGATGTCACCATCTCCCATTGCAATTGCTCGATATGCATTGATGGTTGCCGCCATCCCGGAAGCACAAAGTCTGTTTACTGTCTCACCACCGA
>JAAZYJ010000122.1 GCA_014239715.1 Flavobacteriales bacterium | reverse complement strand
GAGGTGGTATTTATGAAAAAGAGTACTTCTATGAGCTTTGCGACAAACACGGTATTCTTATCTGGCAGGATCTGATGTTCGCAGGCAGTATGTACCCGATAACAGAAGAATTTACGAATAATGTGATGGAAGAAGTGAAAGACAATGTCAAGCGGTTGCGCAATCATGCCTGCATCGCGCTTTGGTGCGGGAACAATGAGGTAGAAGTTGCCTGGCAGAATTGGGGATGGCAAGAGCAATTTGGTTGGGATGCGCAAACAGCCGAAGATCTATGGAGTAGTTACGCTTCCCTTTTCAAGTCTGCGATCCCTGACCTGTTGAAGGAGCTTACCCCTATGATCGATTATGTTTCCACCTCACCTCTTTCCAATTGGGGAACTCCGGAGAATTTTAACCATGGATCAATGCACTATTGGGGTGTTTGGCACGGGAAGGAGCCTTTTCATAATTTTTACACTAACGTTCCTAGGTTCATGGTGGAATATGGTTTTCAAAGTTTTCCGGATTCTACAACCTTGACAAAAGTAATTGAGCCTCATCATATGTCAGCAAACAATGCAATAATGAGTAACCGGCAAAAAAGTTACATCGGCAACGGGCTGATCACAAAGCACAGTCTTAAGCTATTTGGGCCCTCAGATTCATTTAACGATTACATTCAGAACAGTCAGAAAACACAAGCCGTTGCGTACAAAACTGCGATTAGGTCTCACAGATTAAATAGAGGGCACTGCATGGGCACGTTGTTCTGGCAATTCAACGACTGTTGGCAAGGCCCGTCATGGAGTGTTATTGATTACGATAAAAAGGAAAAGATAGCTTATGGCGTTGTTAAAGAAATGTACCAACCAATAGCAGCGTTTGTAGAATTGACAAATGATTCGGTCAAAATATCTGTTATTTCTGATCGAATGGATTCGACAAATATTGATCTAAGACTTTTTGCAGTTTCCGGTGATGGGACTGTAAAGATCTGGGAAGAAAACCTAGTTGCCCGACCGAATCAAAAGCAGCTTGTTTTACTTGAACCGGTCAAATTTTTCAACTTACTGGGTCCTTCGGCAAAACGTATCAGACTTGACATGGAATCATCAACTGGTGAAACGTTCACGGATGAAATAGACATCAAGCAATAGCATTAAATAACTCTATCTACGGCTCCTTCCACCTCCACCATCTCGGCGTCCTCCACTGCCTCTTCGATGATGGTTTGAACGGCCATTACTATTGCCCCTTCTCTGCCTTGACCTATCGCCTCCTTTTCGTGGACCTGCCAGCTCAACGTTGACCGGCTCACCATCAATTTCAGCCCCTTCCATTTTCGCCAACACGGTATCTGCAACTGCTTTTTCAATTTCGAAGAACGAAAATTCACGCATGATATCGATCTCCCCGATCTGGCCTGAACCAATCTTCGTATAATCACAGATAGCTCGTACCAATGCGCCAGGATTGACATTGTCCAATCTACCTTTATTCATAAAGAAACGTTGCGTATCACCTTTGACATTTCGCCCACCTCTTGATGAATCTCTATCGCGAGATTGTCCTGGTTTTGCGTTCAGATCCTTAGAGTTGTTATAGTAATCGAGGAAGCGATTGAACTCCATACTTAAAAACTTGTGTACCAAATCTTCAATCTCCATACCACCCAGTTTATCATAGATGATATCTTCGTATTTCGACATTGCTTTCTCGTTGATCTCCGTGGCCACCACTAAATCAATAAGGTTCATCAGTTGTTTTTCACAAATGTCTTCTCCT
>JAAZYJ010000185.1 GCA_014239715.1 Flavobacteriales bacterium | reverse complement strand
TCTTTTACACAAAGTAATATGTCGTGGGCATCAGCTTCCTCCTTATTTGGGTAGAATGTATTGTTGGACGCAAAGAACTTTACATTGTATCTATCTGCGAATTCAAGAAGTATCTGGTTGACCCTGCGCTCTTCTTCGAGGTCATGTCTGATCAGCTCAACATAAAAGTCTTCACCGAATTGTTCTTTCCACCAGACAAAAGCCTCCTCTGCCTGTTCTTTACCAAAATTCAAGATCAGGTTTGGAATCTCCCCTCCAAGTCCTCCGGTAGTAACAATTAGATCGCCTTTCAGCTCTTGAATTATTTTCTTATCCACTCTCGGCACGTAATAAAACCCTTCAACAAAACACAATGAGGATAGTTTCGATAAATTTCGATATCCCGCCTTGTTCTTCGCTAAAAAAAGAACTTTCGATCCATTGTCCTGATACGACTTATCGAGTCTGTCTTTACATACGTTTAATTCACAGCCAACAATGGGTTTGATTCTTTTTTCATTGATCGCTTTTATTTTCTTTCTAACACCAGCTCTTTGTTCCGGGTCATTTATAACTTGCAATTCTTCTTCACATTCATCGAGCTGAATTTCCAACCCATTGTTGTGCTTTTCTGCAGCAGAAACAAAATGAAATGCGGCCATCATATTCCCCGAATCCGTAAGCGCAACAGCAGGCATATTATGATCAACAGCTTTTTTCACCAGCGTTTTTACTTCCGTAGTTGACTGAAGGATTGAAAACTGTGTATGATTGTGCAAATGCGAGAATTGAATATCTTTCAATTCTTCTAAATTCTTGCCAATATTGATCACAGGAGTCTCATTCTTACCTCCCGTTGAATCCTCCTGAGAGACACGAACGCGTTCGCTCTCTTTTTTCAAATTCAGATGCTTGATCCCAATAGGTTCGAATGGGCTGCCGTTGTGTTCAACGAACTTATCAAGATATCCTGATTCTTGCTGCAGCTCTGAACTCGTAAATCGATTTCTTCTGATAAGTTCAAGAAAACAGCGAGTCGTAGCCTCGACGTCTGCCGTTGCGTTATGCGCCTCACCAAACGGTTGTCCAAATAAATGCTGGTGAAGTTCAATGAGCGAGGGAAGCTTGAATCTGCCCCCCTTTCCTCCCGACAGCTGACATAGCTCCGCTGTAGATTTGGTGCACGTGTCCAGTACAGGAGTTTGCAATAAGCTGGATTCCATTTCCGCTCTGTAGAATTCACAGCCCATCACGCTGATGTCAAAACCAAGATAGTGTCCTACAACGAATTTAGCTCTTTTAACCACCTCTTGAAACTCCTCGAGGACGCTTGGCAGCGGAACCCCTTTTTCGTTTGCAAGCTCCGTAGAAATTCCATGAACCTGCTCTGACTTATAGGGAATGGAATATCCTTCAGGTTTAATGAGATAGTCCTTGTGTTCAATTAATTTGCCCAGATCATCGTGAAGCTGCCACGCAATTTGTACAACCCTTGGCCAATTATCGGTATCACTGACCGGGGCCTTGTCATTTCTTGGCAAGCCCGTCGTTTCGGTATCAAATATTAAATACAAATTATCTCCTCGTTTTATAAAGCTAAAAATAACGGTATAATCTCAGAACAGGCTGAATTTTAGCAGCAAGATATTCACAAGGTCGTTAAATTTTTCAGATTATATTTGATTGCGTGAAAAAGAAAAGCCCTATCGATAGTTTCCTTCCGTTCACTGTGCTGTCCGGCATTTTCTTTCTTAGCAGCAACTATTTTACAACGGGCTTAGGAGTCGGAGTCGGAATTCATATTGCTCTTGGACTCGTTTACGTGCCGTTTCTACTTTTGGAATTTTTCAAATTCAAGAATTGGGGATATATTCTGGCAATCACAGGAGCTTATCTTATTCTTGGAGCATTATGGACTATTTTTGAACACCACGCAATTGGATTGATCCCTTTTGCAATCACATATACGGCCATAAACGCTGCTTTAATACTGTATTTCAATTATCACGGCAACAAAAAGCTATATGAACGAGGATTCATCAAGCTCCAACAAATGGACATTCAGTCCATTAAGGAACTTCTACCTGATAAATGCGATGTGTTTCAAAATAGCTTTCTATCTGAATTGACAGACATTAAACAGCTCAGAAACACTCAGCTTGATTCATATGACCAGAATTTCAGGGTTGTTGGAATAAGAAACGTCCCTTCTTGTAACTGGACTCTTCTTTTCGTCGATTCCAAATACAGAAAGTCCTTGGTAGTGATATCCAGACATGAAAGAAAATTGAAATTTTATTCCTTACCTGTTGAGGACAATTACAAATTCGATCTACTTCTGCACAAGGCATTGGAAAAATTGAATTAGAATGTCCATTTGAAGCAAAAAATGAAACTATGCTCAAAATAAAATTTAAGTCGTGGTGTTACGTAGGCCTACTCCTGTTGTTAACTAATTGTAATGGTGACGTTCCAACATTTGAAATGATCGAGCCTGTTTCCGTTATTCCAATGCCACAGGATTTCCATTATAATCCAGACTCTTTTATTTTGAATCCGGATACTAAAATATGTTCTTCACCTTCGGATCTGAAGGCTGCGGAGCACCTTAGGGAGGTCATTATTGCTGTTTTCGGTTTGGAGCTTGATATTGCTTCTTCATTTGAAGAATCCAATTGCATACGACTCTCAAGCACAGCATTAGTCGGCGACTCTCTGATCAATACTGAAGGTTACAGACTATCAATATTGCCGAATCGGATCGAGATTCATGCTAAGACATATCCCGGTCTCTTTTGGGGATTACAAACCCTTCATCAGGTCTTTGACCAAACGGATCATCAAGATGGATTTGCCGCTAGAATACAAGGTCTGGAAATCATCGACCACCCACTATTCTCACACAGAGGGCTCCTTCTGGATTGTTGCAGACATTTCTTTTCGAAAGACGTCGTAAAGAAGTACATTAAATTGTTATCCTATTACAAAATGAACGTCTTGCACTGGCACTTAACAGAAGATCAGGGATGGAGAATTGAAATAAACAAGTATCCTTATTTAACCGGCAAGGCAGCCTGGAGAACGGAATCCGATGGGGAGGTCTACGGTGGCTTTTATTCGAAAGAAGACATCAATGAAATTGTGGAATTTGCTGAAAGTCTGAATGTTACGATAATACCGGAAATTGAGCTCCCAGGACACTCCCAGGCAGCAATATCAGCTTACCCCCATTTGTCTTGTCAGCAGAAACAGGTAGCAGTAGCGAATGATTGGGGTGTTTTTAAAGAGATCTATTGTGCAGGTAACGATTCAACGTTTGCGTTTCTAGAAGATGTTCTTCTTGAAGTCATGGAGCTTTTCCCCTCTGAGTATATCCATATCGGTGGTGATGAAGCACCCAAATATCGTTGGGAAAATTGCAGCAAATGTCAAAGCAGGATTGCATCAGAAGGATTAAAAGACGAACACGAACTTCAAAGTTATTTTATTCAGCGTATAGAGAATTTTCTTAATTCACATGGGCGAAAACTGATTGGATGGGATGAGATCCTAGAAGGAGGATTGTCTAAAAATGCTACTGTACAAAGCTGGCGAGGAATGGAAGGTGGAACGCATGCTGCAGAAACAGGTCATTTTGCCATAATGAGTCCGACATCACATTGCTACATCGATTACCCGC
>JAAZYJ010000124.1 GCA_014239715.1 Flavobacteriales bacterium | reverse complement strand
TGGTATTCAGCCATCGTGTTCTGTTGGATACTCCAATATTGTCATTGGAGGCCTGCGAAGAAAAGGTGTTGAGGTCGTTGTTGCTCAGGGCCCATTCGCTTTCTATGGAGCTGTTCTTCGAATAACTCCACCTGATCCCGCTGCTGATCATCTGCCGTTTTTTGGGTGTAATGATACTACGGGATGGTACGTGGTCTCCCTGTGGAACTCCTGCAACAGGCGCTACCCAGCGGTAGACCTTTCCCAGTGCATTGTAATCGTCGAGCACATAATCGCCCTTGCCGCTTCCCACGTATTCGAAATACACGCGGTACACAGCTGAGTCCGGATGTACGCTGAATACGAGTACAGAATCCATTCCTAAGGAATCGATCATCTTATATAAATTCTGATTGTCGAAAAAACCTATCGAATCAATGGAGCTGATGTTGGCGAGATCCAGGCTGTCGCCGATCTGAGAAAGATAGAATCGTTGCTCAGGTGAAATTTCCTGCTGCAGCGGTTGGTTTTTTGCGTCTTGTTCCCCGTACATATTGAACCAGAAGTCGAGCTTTTCGCTTTTGTAGCTTAAAGATTCCTGAACGAGAGACCTGGCAAAATTTTGATCTGAATATTGAAATTCGACAACAATACGCGAGTCCTTGGTAATGAGGTTTCTGGAGGTGAAAACCACCTCAGAGGTATTGTAATCAATGGTATAATCATATTCCTGACCTCGCTCAAGAAGTCGGCCGTCTATAAATACTTTTTCGGTTCCCGAAAGCACCACAATGAAGGGTTCGTTTTCGGCTCCCGTTAGTCTGTAGGGTCCCTGATTGGCCTCAACTCCCTGAATAATCTGTCTGTTGAATTTTCCTTTGGAAAGTGCACCGCTTAGCTGGGTGGACCAGGTGTTGTTCTTTTTTGTTTTCCAGTTGTAGCTGAGGGTAAGTCCCTGAGCTCGTTTTTGATAGTTCATAAAATATCCCTGCGGTCTGGACAGCCAGAAATCTCCGGCAATGAGCTTGAAGCGGTCGTTGTAGATCTGAATGAAGACCTTGTCAAATTCCTGAAGCTTGTTGGTGTTTCCATCGGGCTGAATAGGGATATTGGCATCCGACACAGAGGCCAGGATCTTTAGCTCAGAAGATATCGCTCCGGACAGCTCGAGATTCAGTGAAGAATTGATGCCGAGGTTCTGGCTGTTGCCGAAAGATACTCCCCTGGATATCGATCCGCTTTTGTTGAGCTGGCTTCCTCCAAAAACATCCTGCACAGAATAGGAATCTTCGATTTTGAATAAGTTGTAATTGTCTTTTTGTACCGAGTAGATCATACTTGTATCGCGCAGACTGTATTTTCGGGACAGATCAAATGGAAATACTTTGTAGCTGAAGAGTAAGGTATCGCCAAGCGGTGCTTTTAAAACAAAAAGCGCACTTGAAAAATCGAGTGTATACTCTGAAGGAAGCAGTGCCCTCTCTCCGTGAAACACCTCAAAGGATTTGGGATAGACGCTCAGGGTATCCAGATCAACAGAATCCTGCACAAAAATGCGTTTTACCCGTTGCGGTCCGTTCTGCGCCATGCTGCTATATATAAACAGCGAGCAAAAGAGAAGAGGTAAAATGACTTTTAGCTGAGACATCTGAATAAAGATACATCCTTGTAGTTAAAAACGCTATTTTAAGGAATCCATTGTTTAAAGGGCCATCAAGTTTACAGAATGCCTTTTAATAATTCTTTTAATTCGTTCAGTGTACCTTCCTTGAGCACATGGTCTGCTTGATGTCCGAAGGATTCCAGAGCATTCCGAGATGCCTGACCCCAGACGATTACTTTGTAGCCATTTTTGAGCTCGTTGCACGAAAAAAAGGATTGGATATTGCTGGGGCTGCTGAATACGTAAATATCACAAGGATTCACAAGCGTCTCAGACAAGATAGTTCGATAAACCTCAACAGCATTCAGCTGATCCTTTGGAATATGGTTGCTTATGGAAAGAGCCGACAAATTGGAATGAGGAAGCAAGACCTTTCTTGTTCCCAGCCATTCTGAGAAGTTTTTGGAAACCTCGGCAGGATTGCCGGCATTCTTGCCAACAAATTCGCAGTGGTAGCCCAGCTCATGCAAGCGCTGGCTGGTCTGGTTTCCGCTACAGGCAAGCACATAATCAGACCGATCTAGCTTGTCGGATTCGATAAGGAACTGTGCAGCGCGTATACTCGGAAAAAAAATGACTTCAAAGGAGGAATCAAGAGCAAAGTCAAGTGATTCAAAATGTATAAGGGAAGTACATTGAGCTGATGTATTCCTGGAATTCAAAAATTCGGGAAGGTCGCCCAGATCATTCTCGTTCTTGGAAATAAAAACGGACATTACACCTTTTGATGTTGTAGATGCTCCACTATTTTTTCGGCAAATTCCGGAGTGTCCTTGTAGGGAAATCTAAAGTAGCGAGATGGGTGCATCGCCTCATCTGAATAGGCTACATGCACATATCTGTCGTCGCAATAAACGCCAAGTGGTAGCTGGCAACCTCCATCCATTAAGCTCAGGACCTTTCTTTCTAATTCTACGTGTTTCTGAATTTGTGCATCATTAATGGCCTGCAATGTTTGATGTAATTCTGTGTCGCTGGAACGGATCTGAAGTGCAAGAACTCCCTGTGCAGGTGCAGGAACAAATTCTTCAGGTGTGAGGTCTACCATGACCAGATCTGAAAGATCCAGATTCAATCTATCCACTCCTGCTTTTGCAAGCAATATGGCATCGAATTCTCCGGTTCGCAATTTTGCAATTCTGGTGGTCACGTTTCCTCTTAAATCTTTGATTTCCACATCCAGGCGCAAAGCAAGCAGCTGAGATTTTCTTCTGGCAGCGGAGGTTCCAATAACTGCATCTTTTTTGAGCTCCCAAAGGGCATCTGCATCGTGCATCTCTTTGCGAATGAGCAAGAGCTCACACGGATTTCCCCTCGAAGAAACGGCTGAAACCATTAAACCTTCTGGAGGTGTGGTTTCGAGATCTTTGTGTGAATGTACGGCCAGGTCAATATCATGATTGAGCAGGGCAACTTCAATTTCTTTGGTAAAAAACCCTTTGCCTTCCATTTTGTCAAAGCTCATATCCTGAATGCGATCGCCTTTGGTTTTAATGACCTCTATTTGCACATCCTTACCGATACTATTCAGCTGAGATTTAATGTGATTGGCCTGCCAGAGTGCCAAATCACTTCCTCTTGTTCCGATGGTAATTGTCTTAGTGTGAAGCATTCTTTAATATTATTTCTTTGGCCAGTTTCATCGGTCCACTAATGTATTTTTTTTCCACGTAACCCAGTACCTTATCGAAAACTTCACGAGTTTCGGGGTCCAGGTTTTCAATGTCCTGCTTGAAGACCTCGGTCACTGCAGATTTTCTGATTTGCTTGATTTGTGCCGGAACATCCTTCATGGCAATTTCGACACTTCTTTCTTCCATCAATTTCACAAATGAGTTCTGTGCTGATTTCACAATAGCCTTGACCTGAAGGACTTCTTTTCCTCTTACTTTCTGATTTTCATCAGACACTTTCTGAAGATAATCAATAGAAACATAGCGTACATGGTGCTCTTCTATGATGGAAGAATCAATATCCTGTGGAATGGCAATATCTATGATTGTTTTCTTGTCGGTTTCTCCCTGAAGCAATTGCGTGTAAAGAGGCAAATCGATAATTGCCTTTTCGGATGAGGTACATGTAAGTAAGACATCAAATCCATTGGTAAAATTCTTTAATTCAGAGAGCTTATGTGATTGACCTTCGATTTCCATAGCAAGCTTATTCCCGTTTACAATGGAACGATTGAATACCGTAAAGTTACTGTAGCCATGCTTCTTCAAAAACTTGCACATTCTGGTATTTGTTTGTCCGGCACCTACGATCAATATTCTGGAATCCAGTGAAATATTGAGGCTTTTGAGCTTGTGATATGCCAGTGAAACGACAGAAACGGGTTTCTTCGCGATATTGGTTTCCGTGTATACTTTTTTTGCGGTTTCAATTACCTTTTTTGTAAGCAATCGGATAAAGTCACCCGTCAATCCATTAGCTCTTGAGTTCTCAAATGCTGTTCGGACCTGTGTAATTATTTCTCTCTCTCCAACGATCATTGATTCAATAGAAGAAGCCACGGAAAGTGCATGGCGAACCGCTTTTTTGCCAGAGAAAGGTTCTGCCTTACTACCGAGCAGTTCAATATCTTTAGATGAAAGCTCGGGATAAAGAGCAAGAAGCAGCTCTGCTGTTGGGATGTTTTTTTCGGATACAATCGTAAGCTCCACCCTGTTGCAGGTAGATAAGTACATCAGTTCTTGACAAGCAAAATGCGTTTTGATCTGGGAAAGTCGCTCTTTTTGATTTTCTAAATCAATATGCAACATTCCTATCTTACTCACATCAAGATTTCTGTGAGTGAATGCGTGGATATATAAGTTCTCTAACACTAATAATTCAACTACAGGACAAATATCGTGAGTCAGCAAGAAAAAAATGTCATAATAGTGTCATATTGCCAAATAAATTCCATATTTGAATGGGATTTTTACACATTCTTTAGGACAATGAATACATGAAAGAAATTAGAGCGGTATTGTTTGATCTTGGAGGGGTGATTATTGATGTGAATTATCAGAAGACCATTGATGCATTTTCAGATCTGGGGGTACAAAATGCTTCAGACCTGTACAATCAGTTTGATCAAAGTAGCCTCTTTGATTCATTTGAAACAGGAAAAGTCTCAAGTGATTATTTTATTGATCAGCTATCTGCCCTTGTACACCATTCCATCCACAGGGAACAAATTGTTGATGCCTGGAATGCTATGATCGGTGAATTCCCTCTGGAAAAGCTCGATTGTATTCAGGAAATATCGTCAAAAGTTCCGTGCTACATGTTGAGCAATACAAATGAAATTCATCTTGAAAAAGCAATGAATGCACTGCAAAAGACGCCTTATTCCAATCTGGAGCTGCTCTTTAAAAAGTGCTACTTTTCGCACCTTATTGGAAAAAGAAAACCAGAACCCGATACATTTGGCTGGGTAGCCAGTCAGCTTGGTATACTTGCTGAAGACTTCCTGTTCATCGATGATTCTCCGCAGCATATAGAAGGCGCCCAGAAAGCAGGAATGCAAACTATCTTTTACCGAAGTATTCAGGATTTTGAAAGAATAAAAGAGCTGATTTGAGTTTTATCTGATGAGATGAATGAACCCCTGCTTCATACCTTCTTCAAAGACCAGTTTATAGGTATAAACTCCCTGCATTAATTCTGATCCATCCAAAGAAAGTCCACTAAATGGTTCTTCATTTTCCTTATGGCTGTATACCAAAATTCCCCAGCGGTCAAAGAGCATCATTTCATAGGGTTTGCAGGTTTTGAAATAAGCCTCAAGATCAAATACATCATTAGACTCATCTCCATTTGGTGTAAGAACATTAGGGAAATCAAAATCATCAAAGGAATAAATATTAATGATTTCCAGTTCTGTATCAGACAGTGGAGATTCACAACCATTTACGGTTACCATAGCTGTATACGTTCCCATATCCTCAATCTGCGCACTGAACTCAATCGTTTCTTCTGTAGAAGTAAAATCATTTGGTCCAGTCCATTCGTAAAATCCATCAGCCACAGGTGCTAAGCTTAGCTCATACAAATCTCCCGGGCATTCTAGAGGACTGTTTGATGAAAGTAATGGAGCACTCGGAATGGAATGAACAATCAGCTCATAGGTAATAATCGAGTCGCAACCCAATGTTGTCGATAAATTGAAAGGATATGTTCCTGAAGTGGTCATAGTCAGCCCTTCATATACGATGGACTCTCCATCACATATAGCCGTATCGATCGTAAAGCTGTGGGCAGGATTAACGGTCAGGTCCAGCTGGACTATGGAATCGCAACCGGCCACAGAATGCAGGTTTTGAATATAGACGCCAGACTCATTTAATTCATCCGGACCAAATACAATGGTTTCATTAGAACAGATTGTTTCATTCAGCTGAATGTCGTAGGACTCGTTCACCTCTATCGACGCAATGGACGTATCACTACTGCATCCATCCACCTCCAGGTAAATCGAATAATCTCCGGAATTGCTGCTGCCAAGATTGGGAATAGTATTACTTGCTGTTCCCGAGCTAAACCCATCAGGACCTTCCCAAAAATAAACGGCATTCAATACTTCTGTCGTAGAAATGAATAGT
>JAAZYJ010000125.1 GCA_014239715.1 Flavobacteriales bacterium | reverse complement strand
TGGAGCAGCGTCAACGACCTGCCACCTGCCGAGCAGTCCGGTAGCTGAAGCCACGTTCTTAATTCCGTTTCTGAAATCAGATCGAAATCCCGCAGCTTCAAGCAATTTACAAGCATCATGGGCAATGGAAAGGTTGGTCCTCTGATATCCCGGTTTCAGGTCGCTATCGGCTCGAAAATCATTGCTATGATCGCTGATGTGAACAGGGGCGTTCTGCTCCTCGGCTTTTTTCCGGAATATGGGGTGCAGTGTTGCGTCAACAGCTCCCAGAAGCACTGGTGTTTCTGGCTTTATGATCCCGGCTTTTTCAATGGCAATGGATGCTAATGAACTTCCAAGAAAATCCATGTGGTCCAGCCCTATGGTCGTTATAATTGATAGAATGGGTGTAACAACGTTTGTCGAATCCAGCCGACCGCCTAAACCTGTTTCAATAAGGGCAATGTCAATCGATTGTTCATTGAAATGTTCAAAGGCCAGTGCTGTTGTCCACTCAAAAAAAGAAAGCTCATTCTTCTCGCAATATTCAGTATGAGCAGAAACGAATTCGACCACCTTTTCTTTAGAAATGTATTCGCCGTTTATTTTGATCCGTTCCCTGAAGTCCAGCAGGTGGGGGGAGGAGTAGAGCCCTACTTTATACCCGGCGGCCTGAAGAGCCGAAGCAATAATGTGTGCTACAGACCCTTTTCCGTTGGTGCCGGCAAGGTGTACACTTTTGAAATTTCGCTGAGGATTACCTAGCTCATTGCAAAATGAAACAATGTTCCCAATGTCGGGCTTGTAGGCTGAACCGCCTTGATTTTGATAATTCGGAAGCTGACTGAAAAGGTACTCAATGGCATGCTCGTAGGTCATCCACTCGTAAATGTGATCGTAATGGTAATGTACTGCAGCTTGTGTCCCGATGTAACGGGTTCAAACTTATACTGATTGGCCAATTTACGGGCCGTATCCCAATGGTATTTGTGTGGAGATGTTGTTTTTGGATCATTGTGAAGCACCTTGGTTCTTGTTGGATCTACTGAACCGTCTTTTTTAACAAAGATCTTGACCAACACTTTTCCTATGTCGTCAATTTCATTTTCGGCTTTTGGCTTGCTAACAAGTTTTCTCCCTGACCCCATTGCCCCTGTTCCAGGCCCTATGTTTGGCCCTGTTCCTGTGCCTGCTCCACTGTTGCCATCACTATCGGTTCCGGTTCCTGTATTGCCAGTTCCATTCCCAAATACATTGCTAAAATCATTCGAAGGATTGTTTGCAGGCTCTTCTGTTTCGTTGTCAGAAGTTCCGTCAGACACCGGATCACTTGATTCTTCAACCGGGGATTCAGGATCGTCATACGTCTCTACCGGATCATCAGGTTGATCCATGGAGCTACTGGTTTCTTCTGCATTTGTTTCGCTCACAGCACCTTCGGTCGAGCCTCCTCCGGAAAAGTCAAGCTCTACCATTTCCAGCTGTTCACTTGAAAATGGAGGGTCGGCTCGTACAAAGCTCATAAGAAGAAGCATAAGCATTACCAGCATCAAAAAGATCAATGCCATCAGCAATGCTGTGCGTTTGTATTCCTTATCAGTATCCGTAGTAGATTCCATTAATTCAATTCGTTCTGTAGATCAATACGATCGTCCATTTGTTTTGTTTCACCACATCAATTACTTGTGCCGGCCATACATATGCTACATCTTCGGCGGCTTTTAGTTCAACTACGTGGTCCTCACTCATGTTTTCTGCAATGGCCTGAGTAAGCTTACCTGCATCAATTTCGTTGTTATTCCTGTTCACATAGGTGAACTCCCGGTCGTTGACATAAATGCGCGTTGTTCCGTTTTCCAGTTTAATGGCTACGGTTACATTATCCGAAGGCACGTTGTTCTGGTTCTTCCCACGGGGCACCTTTACCTCAATGCCTGTAGATGCCATAGTCGACAGAATAACGAAAAAGATCAGGAGCAGGAATACAAGGTCGGTCATCGACGACATTGCTCCTTCTGATTTAATGGTATTGTGTCTTTTAATTGCCATGGCTAAGCTTATTTTCCGGGTTCTTCAAGAATATCAAGGAATGAAATTGATGTATTCTCCATTTTGTGAATGACCTGCCCCATCTTACTAACGAGAAAATTGTACGAAGCGTATGCAATGATCCCAACGATCAGACCCGCGACAGTCGTTACCATCGCCTCCATCATCCCTCCTGACATTTTGTTCAGGTCTACTCCGTAAGCCCTCATATCGTTGAACGTACGCATCATTCCGATCACCGTTCCCAAAAACCCAAGCATGGGGGCTGCTCCGGCAATAGTGGCCAGCACCGATATTCTGTTTTCAAGCTTGTGCACTTCAAGATCCGCTACGTTCTCTATGGATGCTTTGATGTCGGCAACGGGTTTGCCGATCCGCATGATCCCTTTCTCCACCATTCTTGCCATCGGATTGTCTGTTGTAGTGCAAAGGTTCTTAGCACCATCAAGATTACCATCGGTCATATAGCTCCGGATCTGGATCATAAAGGTCTTTTCCTCTTTCAAAGCCTTCCTGATGTTCAGGTACCTTTCGATAAAGATGTAAATGGCCATAACGGATAAAAAAAGTAATAAGGAAACAATAATAACGCTGGTCATACTGTAGTGACCATCTTCACCATTTTCGCCCGGGGTCCAGCCCCAGACCAAATCCCACAAGGATTGTGAATTGTTACTAGTTGAATCGCTCAGACCGGGTAGAGCAACCGGTGTCTCCTGCAAAAAATATATCAATCGAGTAATCATCTTATTTTAGTTGTTTAATGTGTTTGTTCAATCTGGATCGTGTTACCCGTCATTGGCAGATCCATCATTCCTGTGGATTTCAAGGCAATGAACACCAGGCCTCCGGCAACAAATCCAAGCAATGCCAGCCAGGCGATCTTCTTTAAATACCAGAAGAACGAGATCTTTTCCATACCCATAGCGACTACACCAGCTGCAGAGCCAATGATCAGCATTGATCCACCGGTTCCCGCAGAATATGCGATGAAATGCCAAACAGAATTATCTTCCATAAAGTCGTTTGGATTAAACATTCCCATGCTTGCTGCTACCAGGGGTACATTATCTATAACTGCAGAACCCGCTCCAAGTAACAAAACAAATAGATCTTGGCTCATTGCATCTTGCACTTCCCTCCCAAAAACATAGATCGTACCGAGGGATTCGAGGGCC
>JAAZYJ010000235.1 GCA_014239715.1 Flavobacteriales bacterium | reverse complement strand
CTTTTTTTGCCATGACTTACTTTATTTAATATCTTTATGGATCGTGTACTTCTTCAATACTGGATTGTACTTTTTCAATTCCATTCTATCCGGAGTATTCTTCCTGTTCTTGGTTGTAATGTATCGTGAAGTTCCCGAAACACCGCTATTCTTGTGCTCTGTGCACTCTAGTATTACCTGTACTCTGTTTCCTTTCTTTGCCATTCCTCTTTATTCTAATGGGCTGCGAATTTAAGCATTAATTCCGTGCGACCAAATAAAATCACTCAATGAATCTGCTTTTTTCTAACATCAGTGTTTCGATATCTTTAGCCTTTCTCGGCACACACCCACTCAAATTAATCGGGTCACCTTTTGTAATTAATATGTCGTCTTCGATCCTCACCCCAATATTCCACCATTTCTGGTCACACGGAGATCCCTCCGGGATATAGATTCCCGGCTCCACAGTAATTACCTGACCTGCTTCCAGTTTTCCATACCTGCCGACATCATGAACATCGAGTCCAAGATAATGAGAGGTGCCATGCATAAAATACCTGCGCAATTCAGAGGCATTTTTTATGATTCCCAATTCCCTCATTCTTTGGGACAGAACAGTAGTTGCAGCAATATTTGGATCCCAGAAGTTCTTTCCTTCTTTGCAAATGTCGATACCGGCTTGTTGCGCTTCTAAAACGATTTTATAAATCGTTCCCTGCTCATAGCTGTATTTTCCATTAGCAGGGAGAGTCCTTGTAACATCGGCGGTATATCCGTGATATTCCGCACCAATATCACAAACCAGCAAGTCATTCTTAGACATGGGTCTTCTGCTCGATGTATAGTGTAAAATACACGAATTTTCTCCGCTACCGAGAATCGAAGGGAAGCCCGGATACTCTGCCCCATTGTCCTTGAAAATATACTCAACCAACGCCTCAGCCTGATATTCTTTCATGGAAGGGTTCAAAGCGCGCATGATTTCCCGTTGGGCGTCACAAGTTATATCAATGGCCCGCCTCAGCAGTACCAGCTCCTCCTCCGTTTTTATTTCCCTTAACTCAGCACACCACAGATTGAGTTTACTGTTTTGTTGCTTTGCCTTCACCTTATCAAGTTTGACATCCAATTTGCTTTTCAGGTCAAATAAATCGCCGTTTTTGAATGGAACATCCCGAATATCATCATGTAATTTTTGAACATACACTTCATCAAACTGATCCAGGTCCAGATCTAATTCATGCAAAGATTTGTTCTCTTTTGCCATTTCCAGACCTAAAATCATTTGAGCCCCTGTTGTCCCGTAACGTTTGCCATCCCAGACCTCAGTCTCCGGATCCTTTTCCTGCATAAAAACCACTTCATTGACTTCACGGCCATCAACAACTGTTGGGTTCTTGAATATCATGACCAGAGCATGAGGCTCATTTAATCCCGTGAAATAGTAAAAGTTGGGGTTTTGATGATATTCAAAATTGACATCATTGGATCGGTTCCTTACCGGAGCAGCAAGAAAAATAGCAACCGAGTTATCTGCCATTCGTTTCCTGAGCTGATCCCTTCTGCCCGCATGAAATTCAGCGCTTAAAAGGTCTTGATCATAAATGGTGATAGCATTCGTGTTCTCAATTTTTCTTTCAGGAACTTCTTGCGCATGTCCAGTGACGAAATACATCAATACACCTAAGCCGATTATAATTCTCCACAACATAACAATCAGGTTATTACTCAACCATAAAGAAACAAATATTAGCAAACAGATTCGATTATTTTTTCAAAGCAAAAAAAACGCTGTCCAATATAATTGTGACAGCGCTCATCAAATGTACATGGCTTCGGCCTATTTTAAGAATCCTTTTGCTCTGGCATCCTTTATTGTTGCTGAAATGCCATTTTTATTAATTGTTCTAAGAGCAGAGGCAGAGACTTTCAGTGTGATCCACTTGTCTTCCTCAGGGATGTAGAATCTCTTTGTAACCAAATTTGGATAAAACTTTCTTTTGGTTCTTCTTTTAGAGTGAGACACATTGTTACCTGCAATTACCCTTTTTCCTGTTATCTGACAAACTCTTGACATGCTTCAATTTTTTAAATTCCCAAATGGGAGCGCAAATTACGTGATTTTTATTTGAACAATCAATACAGGACTCAAATATTTCAATTAATTGATATCCACGGTCAGATGTTCAATGTAATTTAGTTGTACACATATAATAGCCTATATCCATTCCTCTTTACCGATAATGACCTTTCTCAGCATTCCCATAGCCTGAATAGCTGTGCGCTGAATATTCCGATTGCGATTATTCCCGAAATAATAACACTTACACGTCACTCCAGATTCACTTGAAACAGCTATCCACACTGTACCAACAGGTTTATCCGGAGTGCCACCTCCAGGGCCGGCGATCCCTGAAGTGGCAACGCCATAGTCTGTTCCAAATTTTTCTCTGATCCCTCGGGCCATTTCAACAATTACTTTCTCACTTACGGCGCCATATTTTATCAAAAGATCCGGATTCACATTAAGCTCGGCTGTTTTTGACTCATAAGAATAGGTAATTACTGAGCCCACATAGTATGCTGAGCTCCCAGGAACCATTGTAATTCGACTTGCTAAGTAACCCGAAGTACAGCTTTCGGCAGTGCTCAAAGTTGCATTTCTTTTCAACAATAATTCGCCGATGACCTCTTGTAATGTCACCCCATCATAGCCAAAAATATAGGGTTCTATAATTGGCCTGACCTCCTGCACCTTTCTGTACACATTTTCAGTAGCGTCTTTTTGATTTTCAGACTGACCGGTAATTCTTAGCTTTACTATTCCGGGCGAGGGAAGATAAGCCAGAGCGAAGCCCTCTTCTCTCAAGCTTGCCTCCCAGTCCACTAGCTTCTCGGCCAATGAGGATTCCGGAATGCCGGCTGTCATAATGGTCTTAAACGCTCTTGGTGTGAAGTTAAAATAGTGCTTGATCATTGGAAGAACTGACTCCTCCATCATTGCTTTCATTTCATAAGGAACGCCCGGCATGGACACAAATACCTTTGCTTGTTTTTCGAACCACATTCCGCTAGCTGTTCCCTGCCAGTTTCGAATGACCTTAGCACTTTTTGGCAGCATTGCTTGATCTCTGTTCACTTGAAGCACCTTTATTTCCCTTTTCTTGAAATAATTGACGATCTCATCAAGTACCTCCTGGTTCATTTCCAAGGTAGTATCAAAATAATCGCATAATGTGGCCTTTGTTATATCATCTTTAGTTGGCCCCAAACCACCTGTAATCAGAATTAAATCAGATCTGCTTTCAGCCTGCTGCAAAGTTGCCATAATATGCTCCTTCTGATCTGTAATAGAGGTGATCTGATGTACTTTGATCCCTTGTTTGGCCAGCTCAGCCCCTATCCATGCCGAATTAGTATCTACCGTTTGGCCGATTAAAAGTTCATCTCCAATTGTAATAATTTCTGCCTGCATACCAATCAATTTATTTTGGCAAAATCTTTGTATGTTTACCTCGAAAGTAAAGACAAGAATATGAAAAAGAAAATATTAATTGGTCTATTTGGAATTGGGCTGGCATTTGCTTCATGTGAAGTGCTTAGTGAAGCAGGCATAGAACTTCCGTCAACAAGCACAGGAAGTACTGGAC
Source organism: Flavobacteriales bacterium (assembly GCA_014239715.1). Next base: position 5,326 of record JAAZYJ010000235.1, on the reverse strand, counting down.
TATCGCAAAGTGAAATAATTGAAGGGCTAAAAAATGCGCTTACTGTAGGGGCAGGAAACTCCTCGTCAGCTGCAAGCAAAGCAGATGGATTTTTGAAAAATTCAAAAATAAAACTCCCATTCCCTCCTGAGGCTGAAAAAGTACGGGAAAAAGTAGTCAAGATACCTGGAGGGCAGGCGAAAGTTGATGAGTTCGTTATGACCTTGAATAGAGCTGCGGAAGATGCTGCAATATCTGCTAAGCCGATATTTGTCGAAGCCGTAAAAGGAATGACGGTGTCTGACGGCTTAGCTATACTTCAAGGTGATGATTTTGCCGCAACAAATTACTTAAAGGATAAGACCTCAGCAAGTCTGAAAGAAGCATTCATGCCAAAGATAAAAGCTTCCATCAGCAAAGTGCAGCTGACCAATAAGTGGGAGCCTGTTGCCAATGCCTATAATAAGGCCATGTTATTGACAGGTGGTAAAGCCGTAGATCCGGACTTGAACAATTATGTATGTGACAAAGCTATCGCCGGGCTTTTTACTCTTATTGCTGATGAGGAAAAAAAGATAAGAAAAGACCCTATGGCCAGAGTAAATGATATCCTTAAAAAGGTCTTTGGCAGCTCTGAAGCGAATGGCGGGAACTAGAATTACCTGACTAATTGAATTATTAAATCCTGCACACTGCGGGATTTTTTATTTTAGTTTTGTCCTGACATAAACACATGATTCCAAAAACAACATATCACCCTGCCCCACTCGAGCCATCTGAGCTTATTGTAACTGAGCAAGGCGCAATCTATCATCTTAATCTGCGACCCGAGGAGATTGCTGACACCATAATTGTCGTAGGCGATCAGAATCGAGTTGAAAGAGTTTCACGCCATTTCGACGTTGTTGAACACAGAATTGAGAATCGAGAATTTGTGACACACACCGGGCGAATTGGGAATGTGGGCATAACAGTTATGTCAACCGGCATCGGCTGCGACAACATCGACATTGTTGTTAACGAACTTGATGCACTGGCAAATATTGACCTAAAGACAAGAACAATCAACAAAAATCCCAAATCGCTGAATATTATCAGACTGGGAACTTCCGGAGCATTGCAAGAAGACATTCCTGTCGATTCATTTGTAGTCTCTACACACGGCCTTGGGTTCGACGGACTTTTGAATTTTTATGAAGCTTCATTCTCGTCTGAAGAGCTGGCTATTCAGTCTGCATTTATGCAACAAACCGGATGGACTTCCGATCTGAATCCGCCGTACATTGCCAAAGGATCTGGTGACTTATTGTCGGTTATTGGAGACGGAATGATACACGGGATCACAGCCACTGCCCATGGTTTTTACGGCCCTCAGGGAAGAAGCCTGCGACTTTCTCCAAAAATCAACAACCTGAATGAAAAACTGCGACAGTTTGAATTCAACGGGCATCGGATCACCAACTTTGAAATGGAAACTTCGGCGCTTTACGGTCTCTCGGGAAGTCTGGGGCATCATTCATGTACAGTTTGCGCAATTATTGCAAATAGATTCAAAAAAGAATACAGCAAAGATTACAAATCAACTGTTGACAGGTTGATCATTGATTTGTTAGACAAAATTGTCCGCAAACAAGACGCTGTTGATAAAAACGGCTGACATTGAGGGTAATTCGGAAACTTTACCTCCGATATTTGCGTTGATAATTACATGGCATTCAAAACGGAAATAGAGGCTCTAATTCACTTGATCGATGACCCGGACGAAGTCGTATTCAACCAGATCCGGACCAAGATACTTTCAATCGGCGACAAAGTCATACCATTTTTAGAAGAAGCATGGGAAAATCAAGAGCTTGGTCTTTTGTACCAAACAAGGATCGAAAACATTATCCATAAAATTCAATTTGATTCCGTTTATCACGCACTTTACAAATGGGCTAACGACGGAGGCGAAGACCTTCTTGAAGGAGTACTTATAGTGAACCGATATCAATATCCCGACATTGATGAAGAAGACATTCGGAGTAAGATCGGGGCTTTACGTCAAGACATCTGGATCGAACTCAACAATAACCTAACTGCATTTGAAGAGATCAGGGTCTTTAACTACATCCTATTCGAATTGCACGGGTTCAGCGGTAATAAAAAGAACTATCACTCTCCCCAAAATTCCTATCTGAGTACTGTCCTGGAAACAAAGAAGGGCAACCCTTTATCTTTAGCGATACTCTACTGTATACTTGGGCAACAACTTGATGTTCCGATATACGGTGTTAATCTGCCAAGCCATTTTGTGTTGGCCTACCGAGATAAAAACAAAATTCTGGACTTTGTAGACCCAGACCAGGAAAATGACGGCGTCCTGTTCTATATCAATCCTTTTAGCCGAGGGACCATTTTTAACAGAACTGAAATAGAACAATTTTTAGAGCAATTGAAACTGGAACCAAAATCAACTTTTTTCGAACCCTGCAACAACATTGATATCGTAAAACGAATTATTGCTAACTTGATCTATAGTTACGAAAAACTCGGATACCCGGAGAAAGTTGATGAACTCAGAGAGCTCCATAGTTCCATGGAATCATAAGGCTGGATAAATTAAATCTATGTTCAAAAGTTCATCTGAAAGAAAATACTCTGATTCGCCGGCTGCTGATGACCCTGAATCAAACAGGAGAAGTAGGCCAACGCTATCAAGAATCATATACTTTTTTCCTATCCAGCTAATTCTAGTGCACATCAAACATAATTTCTTACTTCTTTTCCTGTGGTTCCTTTTATTTGGATTTTTATTGGGATGGCTTGGAACAAAGTATGGCATGAATTACTTGTTCTTGTACCCTGAATATCTTGGAGAAGTAAACTTTTGGTCTTTTTCAATTTTAGGATTTTCCATCGGAGGATTTATTTCTGCTTTCAACATCTACAGCTATATTAAAAATGGGCCCGTTTTCCCTTTCATTGCAACCCTGCTGCGTCCTTTCCACAAATATTCTATCAATAATTTCCTGATCCCGGGCACCTACATCATTCTATTAATTGTAAAGTCAATTCAGTTCCAATATGTAAATGAGCTTGTCCCCGTTACTGAGATCATTTTGAACATTGGTGGCCTAGTCTTCGGAATGCTCATTTTTCTGGGTATCAGTGTGATTTATTTTTTCAGAGTTAACAAGAATATTTTCAAATTATCAGGCAAAACTGATGATTATTTTGACAATATAAAAAGTGCTCAAACTGAGGAGGAACCCTCTCCACGTGCTCAGAAATGGTACGAAAGGATGCAAAAAAGACAGAACAGACGAGCTGGATGGAGGGTTGAGACTTACCTAGGCAGATCGTTTAAGCTAATGCTGGCGAGAGACTGCGAACATTATGATAATGAGCTTCTAAAAAAAGTCTTTTTGCAAAATCACCTGAATGCCTCAATCTTTGAGATCACCCTGTTTATAACCTTCCTTATGCTTGGAATATTCAGAGAAGTATCTGTTTTTATTATACCGGCTGGCGCGAGTGTAATCCTACTTTGCACTATGATCTTAATGTTGTTAAGTGCCTTCCGCAGCTGGTTCAGAGGATGGACCATCCCTATTCTCTTCTTTTTATTCCTACTATTCAATGTGATCAGTGGGCAGCTCAATTTCTCCAGCTATCGGAACTACGCCTATGGGCTTGATTATACTAATGACCCAGCTGAATATTCGTTTGGCTCCAATAATGCCAAAACAATAGATAAGCAGCAACAAGAAAATGACATTGAAGCGGGATTACTTGCTCTCAACAACTGGAAAGAAGAAACCGGTGAAAGCACCCCGTATCTCATTGTGCTTAATTCAAGTGGTGGCGGGTTGAGATCTGCCCTATGGAATTTTTCAATTTTGAATCATCTGGACAGTATTACGAATCAGACGTTCTATGACAACATTCATTTCGCAACCGGGGCATCCGGTGGAATGATAGGATCTGCATACTATCGTGAGCTGTACCTTCGCAGGCAGAATGGGGAGCTCGGTAAGGCCTCTATCCAAAAATTAGGCAAAAACGTGTGTAAGGATCTTCTAAATCCAGTAGCTCTTAGCATTGCAACAAATGATTTTTTTATCCGGCTGAGAAACTGCACCGACGGGAAATATATCTACAAAAAAGATCGCGGCTTTACTTTCGAGCACCAGCTTAACCTGAATACGCACTTCGTATTAGATAAACGATTGGAAGACTACAAACTGCCTGAACAACAAGGCAAGATTCCGATCATGGTCTTTACCCCTACCATTGCCAATGATAGTAGGCGTCTTCTTGTGTCAGCCCAACCAATGTCCTACATGTGCTCACCTTTCATGTCAGAAAGTTACCGGGGCACTGTTGAAGATGTAGAATACCTGAGCTTATTAGAAAATCATGACCCACTCAATCTGAAATTCACCAGCGCCTTGAGAATGAACGCTACATTCCCATATATCCTGCCACAGGTTTCATTGCCAACAACACCTGAAATAACTGTAATGGATGCAGGGATCAGAGACAATATCGGGACAAAATCCACCATCAAATACCTGGATGCTTTTTCCGATTGGATTGCCGCGAACACTAAGGGAGTCATCATCCTTCAAATAAGGGATACAAAAATGCATTTCGAAATGATAGGCACGACAAATACCAATTTCGCTGACAGGATATCATCACCCCTAAAAACATTCTATGGAAATTTTACAAAAGTGCATGATTACAACAACGATCAACTCCTGAAACATTTTATTTCCAACTCAAAGTTCCCCATTGAAGTGATAACATTCGAACTGGAACAAGAAGGGCATGAAAAAGCCTCTCTCAGCTTCCATTTGACGAAATTGGAAAAACAGCAAATCAAGAAACAAATCTATTCAGAAGCCAATCAAAAGGAATCGAAGATATTACTTGAATTATTGGCTGAATAATATGTACTTTCATACATCATGAGTACTACTGATCAAGAAAGCCCAGCCGAGAACAACGATCATAAAGTTGACTACGACCCAACGAAAATTGACAAGGAACAGATCAAACAGGCTCCAAAGGCATTTTTCCGTTTCATCAAGGACATTCTGAGCATTAAGGACGAAGTTGACAAACCAGCTACTATTGCGATTATAAAAGCGAATATTGTGTTTCGAGGGGCTAATGTTTGGGTTCTCGTTTGCTCTATTGTAGTAGCGTGCATTGGATTGAACAATAATTCTACCGCAGTTATTATCGGTGCAATGTTGATCTCACCGCTTATGGGCCCGATCCGTGGAATTGGTTTGGCTATCGGAACCAATGATTTTAAAACCTTGGTCTCTTCACTAATTAATTTTGGCGTTATGGT
>JAAZYJ010000314.1 GCA_014239715.1 Flavobacteriales bacterium | reverse complement strand
ATAAGAGCTGATGGCTCCCAGGAGTAAGAAGCGCCTCCTGATGCATTCAATTGTAGAGGAATACCCCCACATATGGTGGTGTCGCTATCAATGGTCCAGCTAACATTGTGAACATGTATCGTAGTATAAGCCGTGTCAACTCCGCAGCTGTCAATGGCAATTACCATGTAGTTGGTTGTTATTGGTGGATAGGCAAGCGGTTCAGGAGAATTAGGGTTGCTGAGGTACAATGATGGAATCCATTCATAGGATACTCCGCCACCGGCAGAAAGTTGTATCGTATCGCCCGGACAAATCGTGTCGACAGGCTGTATTGACGCATTGTCTAGCTGATGAACATCAACAAAAATATTCGCTGTATCACTTTCAATACACCCTGTGGAATCACTTACGATCAATGTAACCATGAATGTTCCTGTATCTGTGTAATCATGCTGGGGTTCAAAAAGAATACTAGTATCTCCATCACCAAAATCCCAGAAATATTGATTGCCTCCTACGCTATTGTTGAAGAACTGAAAAGAGTTTGGAATACAAACATAAGGTTGAGGAATGCTGATCGACGTGTTGATGTTGCCCAGACCAAACTTAAATACGCCCAGATTACAATTTGTGCTGTTGTTGGTATTGCTCCAAACCCCCGAGGTAGTGGGGAAATCAGAATTGCCTCCGCAACCTGCACACACTGCTTGATAGACAATTCCGTTTTTATCGAAACGGCTTGTACCTCCGTCGACGTGCTCAGTACTTATTCCGCCACCAAAATATGTAGCATAGAGCAATCCGTTGGCGTCTTCATTCAATACCATCAAATAAAAGTCACTACCATCAGTTGTCGATTGAAAAGCGGGATTAGAAGGCCCTGTTGATATGGGTAGTCCGTTGGTCGTGCTAAAATCAGCTTGGTATGTGCCAAGGCCGGCTAGAGCTCCGCCCCAACCAGAAATATAGATGAGGCCACAGTCGTTGACGAGGAACGCAGATGGTGAAAAGTCAACCTGCCCGGACCCCGTTCCGATCACAGTGCTCCAAAGGGAAGTTGAAAGGTTGGGCGAATATTTCTGAATGAATTGCCCTGAATTGGGGTTGTTGTAGCAGGAAGCCGTTACCGGATAGCTGCCTGTAGTTTGTCCAACAACGTATACATCGTCATTGATGTCCAGCTGTACGAAATAGGCCTGGTCGTATTCGGACGTGCCGATGAATGTGCTTGACAACAGTGCACTACCTGTCGAATTATATCGAACAACATAACCATCAATAAAGCCGGAGTGACTGGAGAGATGTGCACTAGCCGAAATATTTAGATCCGGACTCGTTGTTCCTCCCGTAACATACATTTCCCCTGCCGAATTCAACTGGATGCCATAGCCTGAATCTTCTCCTGATGCGCCGATGAACGTTGACCACTCAAGTGTAGTAAGGTTAGCGTTGAGTCGAAAAGCACAACCATCCGAATCACCACCTCCATAAGTTGGCTGTGTCGCGCTGGCAGAAGTTGGAAAGTCTGAAGAACTTGTGGTTGTAGCAATTACTGGTTTTTGATTGGCATCAAGAATGATTTCGCCCCTGAAAGGATCTCCATAATTATAGGCGAGACTATCACCAACATTCAGCCCATCGTTGCCTGTTCCGCCAATGAATGTGCCGGATAAGAGCGCCGACCCATCTGCACTTAATCTGGTAACCACAATGTCTGAACCATTGGTATAATTCATGCCGGAGTTTGAGGGCATCACAGCTGTCCCCCCTGAGAATCCTGCTTGGTAGCAGCCAGCGGATACCGGATAATCACTGGATGTTGTCGTGCCCAAAATATAGAGCTCTTGACTGTCGTTTACGATCAAAGAATGCGGCGCCTCACTTCCAATAGCTCCTCCCACGTAAGTGGAGTACATTAGAGCTGTTCCGGTGGCATTGAATTTACTGATGCCTATATCTGTCGAGCCTGCAACCGCCCCATTAAAGCTGGTTTGGAAAGCACCCGCAGTTGTTGGATATGAGCCAACGCCAAATACAATACCCCCCACATAAGTGTTCTCTGCATTATCATAGGTTGCCGTAAACCCAAAATTATCGGCGGTGGAACCGGTAAATGAAGAAAAGATCAAAACGGGATCAATAATGAGCTCATGATTTTCGTCGTAACCCCGGGGAAATCGGTAGCTAAGAATTCCATCCTTAAGTTTGAATTTGCACGGCACCTCGACTTTTTTACCGTTTATGTGCTGATAGGCCATAGGGGCTTGTTCCACTATTTGAGTGACCGATGTTTCAATTACTAGATGCCCGTTTTTTAAATAAAGCCCATCGGCACCTTCGTAGCTGGCTCGGATCTTACTGGGGTCAGCACCGGCTGAAACGATAAAATCGTATTTCAAATAATCATAATCTGTATTGTATAAGTCCAGATCAATGCCGTTGTACAAGTTGACATAGGTTATTTTATTGTACGCCCGTACAAAGGACGCATGAGAAGATGGTGCGCCAACCAGGAAATTGTAATAATGCTCAGAGACACCCTCTGTTTTGAATTCCACCCCATCATTAGACTCCAGAAATTTAACGAACAACCCATGGGATTGAATAAATTCAGGAGGAGCTTCGGGAGTCAAAGTATGCAGACTTTTGAAGTATGACCTGTCCATTAAATGGTACGTAAACCCATTCTTTTCAACAAATAGATTGCCGCTTGGTAATGTGACGCTATACTCAATCTGTTGGTCCCATTGACCTTTGTTTTCGACAAAAGGATAGGACAAAGTGCCATGAGCCATTATTGCCAAAGGCGATAGTATAAGTAGTATGTTAAGTAATATAATGCGCATAGAGCACCACCCTCATCTACCTCAAAGTAGTAAATGAAGCCATCTAACTAACGGAAAAATACTTAAATGGTTGTAAATGAGAAGAATGAAAACCGAAATAATAGTAGCCAATACGTTTACGGTATAAAATCAAGACTATCGGTATAAAATTGGAATTTGCCTTCAACAAACGAAGAAATTAAAGTAGTTTTGTGCCATGAGTGACCCCATTAAGCACGAGTGCGGAATTGCACTTTTAAGACTTAAAAAACCATTAGAATATTTCGAGGAAAAATATGGCAATGCGCTTTATGGGATAAATAAGCTGTACCTCTTGATGGAAAAGCAGCATAACAGAGGGCAAGATGGAGCCGGGGTTGCTAATATTAAGCTAAATGTTGAGCCGGGGAAACGATATATCAGCAGGCAACGTTCTGTTGGGTCAAAGCCAATCCAGGAAGTTTTTGACCACATCAATTCAAGGTTTAAGAACTTGCAGCTTAATTCTCCTGAACTTTTAAAAGACTGCAATTATTTAAGGAAAAAAGAGGCCTTTACCGGCGAGCTCTTCCTCGGACACCTGAGATATGGGACTTATGGGAAAAATTCAATTGAAAGCTGCCATCCCTTTTTAAGACTGAATAACTGGAGAACGAAAAACCTTGTTGTTGCGGGCAACTTTAATTTGACTAATGTAGACGAGCTTTTCAATATTTTGGTTGAAATTGGTCAGCATCCGAAGGAAAAATCGGATACAGTAACTGTTCTTGAGAAAATTGGTCATTTTCTGGATGAAGAAAACGAGGAGCTCTTTCAGCAATATAAGATGGAGGGACTCAGCTATCGCCAGATATCCGACAGAATATCTCATGAGCTGGATCTTCAGCGAATTTTACAACGATCAGCAGTTGATTGGGACGGCGGATATGCCATGGCGGGGCTGGTTGGTCATGGGGATGCTTTTGTATTGAGAGATCCTAGCGGAATAAGGCCTGCCTTCTGGTTTGAAGATGATGAAATTGTAGTTGTGACCAGTGAAAGGCCTGCTATTCAAACAGCATTTGATTTACAATGGGAGCAAATTCAGGAGCTCAAACCGGGCCATGCGTTGATCATTAAAAAGGATGGTCGAGTCATGGAACAAGAGGTTCGGGAGCCTATGGAAAAAAAGGCATGTTCATTTGAAAGGATCTATTTTTCAAGAGGTAGTGATAAGGATATTTATCAGGAGAGAATGCAGCTAGGAAATTTGGTTTGTGATGCGGCGCTGAATGAAGTAGATTATGACCTTGAAAATACAGTGTTCTCCTTCATACCAAACACTGCGGAAACGGCATTTTACGGAATGATCAAGAGGGCTGAAGACCTTCTGAATCAGATAAAGACTAAAAAGATCAAGGAGTTGGGGATTGATTCACCCACTGAGGCAATTGACAAGATCCTTAAAATGCGAACGCGGATTGAGAAGCTACTCATAAAGGATGCAAAGCTCAGAACTTTTATTTCACAGGATGACGGAAGAGACGATATGGTGGCTCACGTCTATGATATAACGTATGGAACCATTAACAGAGGTGTGGATAATATCATAGTGATCGATGATTCAATAGTGCGCGGCACTACGTTAAAGCAAAGTGTAGTTCGAATTTTAGACAGACTAGGTCCGAAAAATATTGTCATCGCCTCATCTGCTCCTCAGATTAGGTATCCGGATTGCTACGGAATTGATATGGCCAAGATGGGTGATTTTATTGCTTTTCAGGCCGCAGTTGCGTTGCTTAGGGAGAGGAACCTGGACCATGTTCTTGATGAGGTGTATGATTTGTGTAAGGCTCAGGAAAGCCTTCCAAAAGAAGAGATCGTAAATCATGTACAGAAGGTATATGAACGGTTCTCCGAGGTAGAGATCTCGGTGAAGATATCAGAATTGTTAACGCCTGAAGAACTTAAAAGTAAACTTACGATCATCTATTTGTCGGTTGAGGACCTGCATAAAGCTTGTCCGAACCATACAGGCGATTGGTACTTTACCGGGAACTACCCGACCCCTGGAGGAAACAAGGTAGTAAACAAGTCCTTCATTAATTACATGGAGGGGAAGAACATTCGGGCATATTGATGGCTTGCCAGTGATTCAAGACTCGCTGATCATTTTAAGTAAAGCGGACCAATGTGTTAACGAAATCTTGGAAAACACTCTTTTTAATCAATCAAAGAAAAAAGTTTTTAACAAAATAAACGGAGATATGCCGTCTATTTGCCAAAAGTGCAATCGTTAAAAATTAAAGCGAAACCTTGCTAAATAATCAGCACGGCCGGATTGGGTTACAACATTTTACGTTGAATTTCAAACACTTATCAACCGTCCTACACCGTCCTACACGTGTTAGCAATGAAACCCAAGGAATCATTTTTCCGATGAATATATAAAGGCATGTTTTTGTTAGGTCGACATTTCTGAGAGCATTCCTCACCTACATTCTATTTACTCACGATTTATCCAACTTTTCAAAGAGAACGATACATCTATTGCCCACTGAATATTCTGAAAATCAGAATAAAAGTGAAATAACTTAAAACTTACTAGCCATGAGACTAAAAGTAATTACAATAGCGATACTATTCGCTACCATTCCAAGTACAATACTATCTAATAACCTGCCAAATGGGATCATCTTTCGGATCAAAGTAGAGCGCGAGAAAGCTGACATAAACGCATCCAAAATTTGTGATTTTGAACCGATAAATATTTCCAAAGAGAAAAATTTGTTTGTATACGAAATTGGTGCATTCTCAGATTTTATCAGAGCTCAAAAAGCAAAAAATGTGATCCGCGAAATGGGGAATGACAGCTTGGAGATAATCGTCTACTATAACAATAGGTTGATCAGCATGGATGATGCGTTTCTTCTGATGGCCAATCGAAATGAATCGGACAGAAAGGGAGAGGTAAACTGGAGTGATAAACAGATAGACATGGTCTTAAGTAAGATAGTGAACCCTGATATTTATTATACAGTCCAGATAGGCATATTCAAAAATCCTAAAGACCCCTCATTCTTTAGCTGTCCCATAACTATTGAAGAGCACATTACTGACGTTGGAGAATACCGATACACATGTGGAAAATATTTCACATTTAAGGAGGCTAAAGCGGTGTGCAAAGCAATACGGTTGCACGGACTAAGTACCGCGTTTATTTCCGCCTATAATAAGGAGAGCAGAATTCCAATGGAGCAAGCAAGTATAATGGAAGAGATGCTCTTTCAGGATGGTATTGCTGCAAAATAATTGTGTAGCTGCATGCACCGAATAGAAGCAAATTGTAGTCTGTCAACTCGAGTTCAAAAGCAGCATTACTTTCTCTTGAACAGGGGTACAGTCGAGCATGGTTCGCCAAACATAATTGATTTAGCAACAGGCTGTAATTTGTTCATTAGCTCAACATAGGCCGACTCGTCTATATTCAGGTCGGCACATCCTTTAATGATAATTCTACTGTCTTGGTACATTGCGATGTCTAGGCCTTCAATTACTTCTTTAATGATCGCATTGTTCAATTCGATGACGGTACCGTAAGTTACTTTTGCCGCGTGTTCATTTAAATATTTGGTGACTAACATGTATGCCCAAATGGGGACAACGGCATCTACCGAACAATGCAACGCGACATGTTTTTTGGCATAAACGCTCCAATCAGTTTCCTTTAATTTAGACCTGAAGGCTTTTTCTTTAACTGCAAGTCCTTGCCATAGATCATGGGACAGGTCATATTCCTCGACAACTATATCCGCTGGCCAGTGGCTCGCTAGATCAAATTGTATCAGGCCGCTTTGCTCAACTTTATTTATGATTTCATCATTCATTACAGCAGTCCTAGTTCTAATTGGGCTTCTTCACTCATCATATCCTTGTCCCAGGGTGGGTCAAAAACGATTACAACTTTTGCGGATTTCACCTCCGAAATCTCCTTAACCTTATCTTCAACCTCTATTGGCAATGTTTCCGCCACCGGACAATTAGGCGAGGTTAAGGTCATATCAATTAGCACGTTGTAATCAGGGTCAATTTTAACTTCATAGATCAAGCCGAGCTCAAAAATGTCGACCGGTATCTCAGGATCATAAATGCTCTTAAGCGCTTCTACTATAGTATTTTCCAGTTCCCTTTTATCCATTATATTCTAAACTATTACGCATTCGAAAAGGCAAATGCGAAGTTTTTCATTTGTTTTACCATACTCACAAGCCCATTCGATCTGGTCGGAGACAGGTGGTCAGTTAATCCAATTTCCTTAATAAAAAGCAGCTCTGCAACCAATATGTCTTCAGCCCGTTGATTGGAGAGGATCCGAATTAACAATGAAATGATACCCTTAGTAATAATTGCATCAGAGTTTGCGGTGAATACTATTTTTCCATTGACATGTTCGGCATGTAACCAGACCCTTGATTGACAACCGGGAATTAGGTTGCTTTCAGTTTGGTGTGACGGGTCAATGATCGGCATATCTTTCCCGAGCTCGATTATGTATTCGTATTTCTCCATCCAGTCGCTGAAAAGAGCGAATTCAGAAACAATTTCATCTTCGGCCTCCTTAATTGTCATACGCTGAGCATTGATTTAGCTTTCATTAATCCTTCTTTGAGCGCAGCAATATCTTCCATGTTATTATAAAAAGAAAAAGAGGCTCTGACTGTTCCCGGTATTTGGAAAAAATCCATCACCGGTTGGGTACAATGGTGT
>JAAZYJ010000129.1 GCA_014239715.1 Flavobacteriales bacterium | reverse complement strand
CAAAGGAAAGAAAGCTCACCCGGAGGGTGGGCTTTTTTAATTTACGGACGAGCGAAACCCGTTTCAGCGAGAACGGGAAGGAGGGCAATGGCTATTCCACAATCAAGGCATTGACATAACATTAAAAGGGGAAAATACTTTCGGAGGCATTTTGATGCGTGGAATTGAAGAAGTAAAAGAACTTCCGAACGGTTCTCAATCCGCATTTACCAATGGTCCCTGAAGAGTGCTTGTCCTGTGGCCAATGTTACAATGTTGTTGCTACCACCAGACTCACCACCAAACCTATAATGATTGTAATTACAATAAATAAAGTATTGCCAGCGGTATTTTTGCTACTTCTCATGGTGGCTCTGGTATAATCTTCAATGTTAGACAAAATCTCTTTTTCAGATCGAGTATCTTCTTTCTTATCGCGCATAATAAATAGTGTTAATTAAGTTCTCTAGATAAATATACAAACTTCAAAAGTTATTTTGTTGCTTATCTATGAACGTTCCAACGCTTGTACCACCGTGGTTGCTTCCCGGTTGGTTTCACATTTAAGTGAATCTTGATGTTGAGTGTAAGTTAGTTAATTTATATGGAAGTACAAATAGTTTAATGCTCGAAATGTCTTCGATCAAATTGTTTGAACTCTTTCCTATGGAGGTCACAAATAAATAAAAGCTGTTGTTCGGAAATCTTATCTTTGCTGCTAACCTTGCCAACAGTGACCCTCAGCTCAGCCACCATAATTCGTCATGACCTAGAATCAAAGCTAAGCGGTGGCCTGAATAAGTCTGAAAAATTAAGCCTCATCATCAGTTTTTGCCAACAACATTATTATGATGTTCATAAAGATGCCATTCACTTTACAACAATGGGTCTTCAATTGGCTGAGCAGCTTAAGCAACAAAAAGAGATCAGCATCCTGAAGACGTATCAAGCCTTTCATTTGTGGCATGCCCAGGAGATAGAAAACGCCAAAGAGCTGGCTGCTTCAATTCGCAAAGATCTCCTCAAGCACAAATGTTATCGAGAGCTCGGGCTGGCCGTTATAGTTCTAGCCTTGATCGAGTGGTCTAAAGGAAATCTGGAGGTTGCCTTTAATACGATCAATCAGACGCTTGACGATCTTCACAACAAAAGGAACAAAAATGAAGCTATAGCTCGGCTGAACTGGGCACTGGGCACGTTTTACTTTGACCTGGGAAGTCTTAACAAGTCCTTGAGCTACTATCAGAAATGCGAAAGACTAAGCCCCCTGACAGATGACCTCAGTCTTGATCTGTATACCAAGATCGGGTATTCAAGCATCCACAAAAAGAAAGAGAATTACGACGAGGCCATTACACTCCTGAATGAGATCTTGGCAAGGTCTAAGGGCTATAATATGTGGATGATCGAATCTCGCGCTTTATTTGAATTGGGCACTATTTATCTTACCCTGAACAAATTGGACGACGCCCACTACGTTCTGGATAAAAGTTGTCAAATACGAAAAGAAAACCAAGCTCTTCCCGCCGTGGTTTCCTGCCTGGAAATGCTTGCAATGATCAGTATAAAAACCGACAATTTTGACGATGCAAGAAACCAACTAAATGAAGCGATTCGAGTTTGTGAGGAGAACGGGTTGAAGGGCAAGCTTTCTTCGGTAATGCTGGTAATGGCTCAGTTTGAGGAAAATCAGAACAACTTCGAGCTGGCCCTTTCCAGTTTCAAAAGGCATGTTAAACTGGAAACAGAATTGACCAAGATCGAAAGAGAAAACAGAAACCAATACCTAAAGCTTAATTTTCAGTCTAAAAAAATAAAAGAAGACAATTACAAGCAGCGCTTGCTGAATCGGGAGCTGAAGGGCGCATTGAATCAGGCAAGGGAGCTAAGTGATCTTAAATCCCGCTTTGTAAGTGTTACATCACACCAGTTCCGTACGCCTATGGCAATTATCCAGTCCAACACGGATCTGGTAAACATGGCCTCCAAGCAAAGCAGTGATACTATAAAGCCTTTGCTCAATAAAGCCACAAAACGAATCAAACAAGAAATAGAAAATATGGTTGAGCTCATGGACGACATTCTGATCCTGGGTCGGATCAGTGAGGGAAACAGCCTGAAGCTGAACAAAAAATCAACTGACCTGGTTCAGTTCTGTGAGAGCCTTATTTTAGATTTTGATGAGGTACATAACAATGAGCGACAAGTAAAGCTTGTGGTATTAGGTGCACCAAAAGAAATGCGTCTAGACAAAAAATTGATTCGTCACGCGCTGATGAATCTCCTTTCCAATGCTCTTAAATATTCAGTTGATACCAACCCAACACTTCAGATCGAATTCGACAAGGCCTGCGTACTGCTTAAGGTTATTGACAGAGGAATTGGGATCCCGGCCGGCGATATGCCCAATCTATTTCAACCGTTTCAACGAGCGGGTAACGTCGGAGCAATAAAAGGAACAGGCTTAGGCCTTTCCATTTCTAAAGAATACGTTGAGCTGCACGGGGGGACAATGCAAGTAGAAAGCAAACTCAATGACGGTAGCACCTTTACGATAACCCTTCCGACCTAGGTCATCAGCGGCTTCCGGTATTCGGAGATATTTACTTACATTTAGCTATACGCACCGTCAGTTTGGATTAACAACTTATGGGGCTACGCTAAAACGACCGCCATGAAAACAATCTTTTTATCCGCCATTTCTATGGCGCTATTTTCAATTTACCCTAATTTATCTTGTCTTGCACAATGTGGAAATCTACTTGTTAATCCGGGTGCAGAATCCGGATTGACCGATTGGACCTTCTCTACCGGCACCGGCACTGATTGGGCAATTCAGGGAAGCCCTTTTGGAAGCTCCAGCTTTGTTGCTTCTTACAATTGGTCCACAAAAAACCAAACGGTAGATCTTGTTTCTTTAGGGTATCCCGAAAGCTACCTGGATTCAGAACCAATGGTATATGTTCAGGAAATGTTCACCGGGCATACGGTTAATTTCGCAGACGAATATTATTTCCATGTTGAGCTAAGAGACTCTTTGGGAGGCGTTATTGCCAGCTACGATGCGGGCACTCAATCCAGCCCGTTGATCGCGGATACTTCCTGGCAAACGGTAAGCAACACCTTCTCGTCTTATGGCCCCGGATTACGAACTATCTATATGGAGTCCGGGGGGAATGATGCCGAATTTTGGGCCGGTTATTACGGGACCAAAATGGACGAGGCAGAAATTTCTTTTGCAACCCCTGTAAATGTTGGTGTTACGAATACATCCCCCACCCTAACGGCAAATGCAACAGGCGCCGCCTACCAGTGGTTGGATTGCGACAGTGCGTATGCTGCTATCGCCGGAGCAACGGATCAGGTGTTCACCTCCCTCGTTAATGGAAATTATGCCGTGGAAGTAACCGAAAACGGATGCGTCGATACCTCGGCTTGCGAGGCCGTTTATAACGTGGCCATAAAGGAACCCGCACAGGGACACCCTGTTCATGTGTATCCAAATCCGACCCGAGGAAGTGTAACCGTATTGGTTTCGAACGAAACGAAAGTAACTTCTGCTAAAATTCGGACAATGAGCGGTAGGGTCATTTTAGAAAAGGCGTGGGAATCGACAGGGCAATTCACCTTGAGCCTT
>JAAZYJ010000130.1 GCA_014239715.1 Flavobacteriales bacterium | reverse complement strand
TTACGGCCCATATGACCATACGCAGCAGTCTCTGAGTACATGGGGTTTCTGAGCTTTAAACGTTGTTCAATAAAATATGGCCGCATATCAAAGATCCGGCCTATGGTCTTGGCAATTTCCCCATCGGACAAATCGACTTTTGATGTTCCGTATGTTTCTACAAATAATCCACATGGTTCAGCAACTCCAATTGCGTAAGAAACCTGCACCAGAACTTCGTCACAAACTCCTGCTGCTACCATGTTCTTTGCAATATGTCTTGTAGCATAAGCTGCTGATCGATCAACCTTCGACGGGTCTTTTCCTGAGAATGCACCTCCACCATGAGCTCCTTTACCCCCGTATGTGTCAACGATGATCTTGCGGCCTGTTAATCCGGTATCTCCATGCGGTCCGCCGATCACAAATATTCCTGTTGGATTAATGTGGAATTGAATGTCATCTGTGAATAATTTTTGTATTTCTGGTGAGCACTTCGCTTTGACCCGTTCGATCACAATGTTTACAATGTCTTTTTTGATCTTCTCAAGCATGATCTCTTCTGTATCGAAATCATCATGTTGGGTTGAAACAACGATCGTGTCGATCCTTTGAGGAATGTTGTCGTCCGAATATTCAATTGTGATCTGAGACTTCGCATCAGGTCTTAAGAATGGGATCAGCTCAGCCTCATTATTTCGAATATCAGCCATTTCACGCAATATTTTATGCGCCAGATCTAATCCCAGTGGCATGTAGTTTTCCGTTTCTTTTGTGGCGTATCCGAACATCATGCCCTGGTCTCCCGCTCCCTGCTCTTCCGGATTTGGTCTGTCAACACCTTGATTGATGTCCTCGGATTGATCATGGATGGCAGATAAAATACCACATGAATTTGCATCGAACATATATTCAGACTTGGTATAACCAATCTTTTTAATGGTTTCCCGTGCAATTGTTTGTACGTCTAAATATGTGTTTGTTTTAACCTCTCCTGCAAGAACAACTTGTCCGGTTGTTACAAGTGTTTCACAAGCAACCTTTGATTCTGGATCAAACGCCATGAAGTTATCAATAAGTGCATCTGAAATTTGGTCAGCTACTTTGTCCGGATGTCCTTCTGAAACTGATTCAGAAGTGAATAAATAGGGCATATTTTACCTTTTTAGAGTCGGCTAAATTATAAAATTAAATCGGCACCTGATTATTTATTTGTTAACTTTTTAAATGCCTCTTCCAGTGAGTCCTGTTCTTTTTGTAGTGTCAGTATCAACAGCTCGTTATCATTGGCAAATTTTGCAATTTCCGGTCTAAGATCTGCCGTAGTCTTTGGTTCCAGAAGAAATAGATTTCCATCTAGCTTTTTAACCACTGATACGCCTGAAATTGACTGTAGCTCCTTTTGGGACACATCCTGGTTAAATTCAACCTTGACCACTTGTTTATAGGACGTTTGAGATTGTAGGTTTTCTACAGAGTCATCTGCTACTATTTCCCCTTTGTTGATGATCACAACTCGATCGCAAATGGCTTCTACTTCTTGCATGATGTGTGTCGATAGCATTACAGTCTTTTCACTACCGAGCTGTTTGATTAAGGTCCTGATGTCTTCCAGCTGATTCGGGTCAAGACCACTCGTGGGCTCATCGAGAATTAGTACCCTGGGGTCATGTATTAGTGCTTGAGCTAATCCAACTCGTTGCTTGTATCCTTTTGAAAGGGTACCAATTTTTTTGTGACACTCTAACTCTAACCCGACAGATTCGATCATCTCAGCGACACGATTTTTTCGATTCGGTACCTTGTGAAGATGAGCTAAGAACCCCAAATATTCTCGCACATACATATCATTGTATAGCGGTGTGTTTTCAGGTAGATAACCAACAATTTTTTTGACCTCATGAGACTGACTCTTTACATTCAGGTCGCAAACTTCAATTTCTCCTGCAGATTGTGGAATAAAGCAGGTTATGATCTTCATTAGTGTCGATTTCCCTGCGCCATTTGGACCTAGGAAGCCTACGATCTGTCCCTTTGAAATCTCCATGGAAATATTATTCAGTGCATACTGATTACCATACACTTTGGAGACGTTCTTTACTGCGATCGACATGGGCTCAAAATTTAGACGAAGGTACTATTTAATGTAGAATCTCCATAGGTCGAGTATATGCAGTATCAACACAAGGTTTGTTAACTTTGTGGCATATTGAAAACAGGATTAGTAATAAGATCAACCGGAAGCTGGTATGAAGTCAGACAAGAGGGTGGGGCTGTCATAAAATGCAGGATTCAAGGTAAATTCCGCATCCGGGATATAAAAAGCACCAATCCTATTGCTGTTGGGGATTGGGTTGACTTTGATCTCCAACAAGACGATACGGGTGTAATAAAAGACATTCATGACCGGAAAAATTACATTATACGCAAATCGGTTAACCTATCTAAACGATCGCATATTATTGCAAGCAATGTGGATCAGGCAATATTGATGGTAACCGTCGCCAACCCTAAAACAAGCACCGGATTCATCGATCGGTTTCTGGTCTGTGCCGAAGCGTATCAAATACCGGTTAAGATTGTTTTTAACAAAATTGATCTGCTGAATGAAAATGACAAAAAACAGCTAAATTATTTGGAATGGCTT
This sequence comes from Flavobacteriales bacterium, assembly GCA_014239715.1. The sequence continues at coordinate 429 of JAAZYJ010000130.1, read as the reverse complement.
TATCAGGACATCGGCTATCAAACATACTTAACATCAGCAACAGAAATAACAGGGGTTGAAGAGGTAAAGGAATTAATGAAAGGTAAAGTTAGCTTGGTCGCCGGACACTCTGGTGTTGGAAAGTCAACATTGATCAATGTACTTGATCCTAGCCTAAACCTCAAAACAGGAGACATATCTGAAGCGCACAACAAAGGAAGGCACACAACCACTTTTGCCGAGATGTTTGAGCTGGAATTTGGAGGGTTTATAGTAGATTCCCCCGGAATCAAAGGATTTGGGATCGTTGATATAGAAAAAAGGGAGCTCGGACATTATTTTCCGGAATTCAGAACGCGGATGGAGCAGTGCAAATTCAATAATTGTCAGCACATCAATGAACCTGATTGTGCTATTATTGATGCGGTTGAAAAAGAGAATATTCCTGCA
>JAAZYJ010000373.1 GCA_014239715.1 Flavobacteriales bacterium | reverse complement strand
GCTCCATCTTTCCTGCATATACCCGCCTTCAAAAATTTCTATCCTCGTGTAATCAAAACAATGGCCCATTAGGATGTATGGTTGAATTAATCTCTCCTTAACCGGCATGGGGTAGAACATGACAGACCAACCGATGTGTCCATCCGTCCGCTTTGCCAGTCCACCAATATCGGTTGTAATGTAATCGGCAAACCATTCTGTATTCATTCGGTCGAACAAGCGCAATCTAAACTGCCCGCCGACCCCTGTGCCGAATTCGGAATCGTGACTGAAAAGGCTGGTTGTACTTCTTAAACCCAGCTGTAGCTCTCCTGCCTTTTGGCCATATGCACAATTAACAACGATCAATGAAGCAATCGCAATAAGTAGATTTTTCATAGTCAATTCAATTTATAAATAATTTCCGGGCTCGGCAAACACCTTGTGCCTGCGATGGGTGGGTCATGAGCTGTACATATCTTACCGAATTCTACACCACTCTTCTGTCAATAGCAATATCCCCAGAATTCGGTAATTCAGCTGAAAATGCTCTTTCAATAAAACTGAATGATAACGTTTAATATTGTAATCTACATCCTTACTTTTGTCCAGGATGGCTGAATCAACTTCAAACCGATTTATATTGCTGACGAAAGTGACGCTTATCTCTTTGATGTTGGTCGTTGTGGCGGGTGGTGTGGTTAGGATGACCGGGAGCGGAATGGGCTGTCCAGACTGGCCCAAGTGCTTTGAGCAGTACATCCCACCTACAAGTGAATCCCAATTACCTGAAAATTACAAGGAGATCTACTCGGAAAAACGCGATAAGAAAATACAGCGATTCTCTGACCTGCTTGAAAAGATTGGATTTCAAGAGCAAGCTGAAAAATTGAGAAATGACACTTCCCTTCTTGTTGAACAAAATTTTGATCCGTTCAATACCTGGATGGAGTTCATCAACCGGCTGGTCGGGGCAATATCGGGCGTACTGGTATTTGCCGTATTTGTATTTTCTTTCAGGTACTTGAAAACGAAAAAGGGCATGATCTTATTAGCCCTGGCACAGGTAATACTACTTGCATTTCAGGCATGGATGGGCGCTATGACCGTAGCCACCAATCTCACCCCCTGGGTATTGACATCTCACATGTTACTGGCAATTATAATTATTGCCATTCAGATCAGATTAATCAGACTCGCAATGAGCGATTCGAAACGAACGGTTGTTGTCGACGGAATTGTCTTTAAAGGTCTTGTCTTTCTGGGGATACTAATAAGTGGGGTACAAATACTTGCAGGCACCGGCGTTCGTCAGCTCGTAGATGAAGTGGCAAAAGTCAGTTTAAGCAGGGATTTATGGATTTCTGAGCTGGGTTCGGGTTTATTTTTTCACAGATCATTTGCAATCGCTGTTGTTTTGGTCAACCTGGCTATTTTTTATTTGAATGTGAAGCGCAATATCCGATTAAAAGAAGTGAACTGGCTTATTGCAATTGTTTTTGTGGAAGCACTGTCCGGTATTGGAATGGCGTATATGGGTATTCCCGCTTTTTTACAGCCGATCCATTTGGTGCTATCCATTGTAATGATCGCCATCCAGTTTCAGCTTATTCAGAAAATTAAGATCAGTGCATAAAACCTGATAAGACCAACAGCTAAGAGTTACTCATTGATGAGCTCTCTTTTCTTCCTGTAGTCCTTAACGTTAGCCATGTCTCGGAGTCCTTTCATAATTCCACCATCCGCTCTTGCCCGGATACTTTCCTGAAGAACTATTCTTTCTGTGCTGAAGTCACTTTTCTCTTCTGTAATCGGAAGGAACTTACCGACCATCATGACATACATTCCATTTTTTCCAGCAATTGGCTCAGACATTACACCAGGCGTCAAGGTAAAGGCGGTTCCCACTATCAACCCGTCTTCAGTTTGGTCGTTCTTAGACGCATCCGACAAGTTTTTATTATTGAATACCACATCAGTAGCACTTTGGACCTGTCCAGCCCTCCATTTCATAAGGATCCCATTCAGGTCAGTTATACCTTGTGCTTGTTCCTTCAGGTATTGTGCTTTTTTCTCTTTAACGATTTCATCATGCATGATCACTTTTGCGGTTTCAAGTGACGGCTGACCTTCTGGAAGGTCCTTAGTCAGTTTAGCGACAATGATCTTATGCGATTTGTTAAGATAAAAGTAGTCGGAAACTTCGCCCAGCTCAGCATTAAAAGTCCACTTCAGAATATTGTTGTTGTTGTCCAGGTCCGGTGCTTGCAAATTAGCTGAAGAAATTACGATGTTGTCTTCAGCAGTTACACCGAAAAAGAACCCCTTATCCTTACAATATGCATTAAAATCTTCGGCTTCCTTTGCTGCTTGAATGAATCGATATGCGCTATCCTTATACATTCCAATGGTTCTATCCAACGGTACGATCGTTTTTTCAATCGTAGGAGCAACGATCCTATTGGATTCATTTCTTTCCAAAACCTCCATGACGTGATATCCGAAATTGGTTTCAACGATCCCGGTTTGACCAACAGACTTAGACAATCCAAAGTCTTTAAATGGGTCTACTAACGATGCATCCTTATCGAAGGGGCCGTACTCACCATTGTTCTGCGTTTTTCCCGGATCATCTGAGACTGCCAAAAGCTCTTCGAAATTCCCTTTTAATCGTAAAACCCTTAGAACGCTGTCTGCCCGTATTTTCGCTTTCTTTTTATTCTCGTCACTTTGATCGTTTCCAAATCCACAAAGGATGTGTCTTACCTTTGCTTCCGGCTCTGTTCTTGACTCAAGCACTTTTGCCAGCTGATAGGAATTGCCCATTTGAAACGGCCCGATCACGTCGCCTACTTTTGCCTTTTGAATTAACGTATCAATAGCCATTGGAAATTCATTCAATTTACGGTAAGCACCGTTGTATGCATCCACGTCGGAATTATTAAGAACGTACAAAGAATCATTGTCAGCCTGCACATTGGCAAATGATTCTATGAGGTTTTCTACCTGGCTCTCTACAAAGTCTGAGTCTGACGAAGAAGGAATGATGTTGATCGCCACAAAATCAAACCCTCTGGTTTCTTCTTTTTCGTACTTTTTCTCGTCTTTATGCAGGTCGTAATACGCCTGGTAGTCTTCATCCGTCACAACAATTACAGAATCCGGTACCGTTGCAAAATCCTTATAAACGTATTGCAAATTGGCTTTCTCACTAGACGCAATGTAATCTCTCTTAGCTTCGTAATCTGTCACATAGATCCCTTTGGAGACCATGCTTACATACTTGGAAATCACATTACTTCTTGAAAGCTCAGCTTCGACCTGACCCCAAAAACCCTCTTCCTGATTCATGAAAAAAGGCAGCTTCTTTTTCAATGAATCTTCCGAAAACTGTTTGTTTTGATCTTGAAAATAAGGAAGATCCTTTATATAGCTTGCGATAGCCACACCATCAGTCCCTTGCTGAATTGCACTTAGCTCATCAGGTGTCGTTGTCAACCCGATCTTTCTGAGCTCTGTGTTCAACAGTGAATCGTTGATCATCTGATTAAAAATTGCATTTCTTGCGTAATCATCAGGTATTTGCTGGTTATTCTGGGCATACTGATATTTCAACAATCTCACCTGATCTTCAAATCTCCACTGGTCAGAGTAGATCGGTTCGTCATAAAACATACCGATCGAGGTGTCTTGTTTTCCACCGCCAAATAAGGTCATGATCTGCTCATATGGTGCTATAAAGAGAAGCATACCGACCCCAATTACAATCAGTAACAATGTCGACTTCTCTCTGATCTTTCCAATTAATGCCATAATTTCATTCTAAATAAGGAGCGCGAATATACCACTCTATTTT
>JAAZYJ010000131.1 GCA_014239715.1 Flavobacteriales bacterium | reverse complement strand
ATATCTAACATCCGGTACTTGTCCCGACAGTACGACGCAAACCGTATCGGTAACTGCTCTGGACGATCCTTCTTTTACGCTTTCAGACTACTGTGATGGTGCAACCAACAGTGCCAACGTAACGGGTCTTGCAGGAGGATCTTTCTCCTTTGACCCTGATCCGGCTGATGGATCAAGCGTTGATCCTGTAACAGGGGAGATCACCAACGGGGTTTCTGGAACGACCTATACGCTGGAATATCTAACATCCGGTACTTGTCCCGACAGTACGACGCAAACCGTATCGGTAACTGCTCTGGACGACCCGGCTTTTACACTTACAGACTACTGTGTTGGCTCGTCAAATAACGCAACAGGAATCGCAACGATAGGAGGGACCTTTAGTTTTGATCCTGATCCTGGTGATGGATCAACCGTTGATGGATCAACAGGAGAGATCACCTCGGGAGTAGGAGGCACGACCTATACGATTGAATATGTAACTTCAGGGACATGTCCGGACAGCAGCACGCAAACGGTTACAACTTTAGCCATTGATGATCCTTCTTTTTCATATACGGGCACTACATTTTGTTTGACCGGAGGAGCCCAGGTTCCGGTTACGATTGCGACATCCGGCGGCACCTTCTCAGGTTCTGCAGGGCTATTCATTGATCCAACGACGGGGGAGATCGATGTTGCAACGACAGGAACAGGAAGCTTTGATGTGACCTATACCACCTCAGGCACCTGCCCGGACAATCTGACCATTACCATCGACATAACCGCGTCACCTGATGCAACTTTCAGCTATGCTGCTTCACCTTATTGTCAGAGCGGAACGGCTACGATCACCTTTGGTTCCGGAGCCAGTGGTGGTGTGTTTTCTGAGGCAACCGGAGACCTGTCGATCAATGCGACAACCGGAGAGGTCGATCTTTCGGCCAGCTTACCGGGCACATATACCGTATTGAATGACATAGCGGCAGCAGGAGGATGTGCTGCAGCAAGTGCCAGTACTTCAATAGAAGTTTTGGCAACCGACGATCCATCTTTTACGCTGACGGATTACTGTGTTGGCTCGTCAAACAGCGCAACAGGGATCGCAACAACTGGAGGGACATTTAATTTTGATCCTGATCCGGCTGATGGAGCATCTATTGATCCTGCTACGGGCGCTATTACAATGGGTGTCGCAGGCAGCACATACTTCGTTCAATACACGACTAACGGTGTGTGCAATGATGACACAACAATTAGCGTAACTGTCAATGATACGGTGTACGCCGGGCAAAACAGCACGCTTGCTTTATGTCAGTCAGGGCCTAATGATTCCTTATTCAATTACTTGGGAACAGCTGAAGTTGGAGGGACCTGGTCCGGTCCTACAACTCTTACGGAAGGATTTGTAGGTTCGTTTGATCCGAGTACTAATATTGCCGGGGTTTACACCTACGTTGTTATCAGTAGTGGTGCTTGTCCCAATGATACAGCGTTTGTAACGGTGGATGTGATTGACCCGGTGGCTGATTTCACAATTTCAGCTGCATCCGGATCAGCTCCATTGGTTGTAGACTTTACAAATACTTCAACCGGTGCAACATCTTATTTCTGGGATCTTGATGTATCCACGAGCATTGATATCTCTCCTCAGGAAACGTACACGAACAGTGGTAATTATACCATAATGCTGATTGCCACAAATGGCGGTTGTGCGGATACGGTTTTTACTGAGATCACTGTTTTTGGTACTTCAGAACTCGTTATGCCAAATGTGTTTTCTCCCAATAATGATGGCGTTAACGATCAATTCCAACCGATAATACAAGGAATGGAAGAGATCGAGCTTTTAATTTTCAATCGATGGGGTGAACTCATAATGAAGCTAACACAGCTCAATCAGGGATGGGATGGCCGAAGCGTCACAGGAGAATATGTGCCTGAAGGAACATATTATTATACAGTCTCAGCTAAGGGGCTGGATGGTGAAGAGTACAATAGGTCGGGATACGTAGCACTAAAAAGGTAATTCGGAAATTCATTCTCAGTAACAATGCGGCTCGGTTTTTGATACTTGTAGTGTGTGAAATTGTTAGTGCAAATAATCATAGCCTTGTATTGTATGTCATGCGTGAAATTGGACCCACTGCAGTCAAACTCAACACAAAGCGCCAATTTTAGTGCAAATGCAAGCGCTACCGGTGTTTTGCGGACTAACTGGTCTGAAGACTGGGATCGATGGACCTTTGATTGGGGCAATGATGCAGGTACATTCAGAACCGGTTTTTCTGAAGATTGGGACAATTGGGATTTCACCTTCGAGGGTGTAAGTGGTGACATTAGAACTAATTTTTCTGAAGACTGGGATTCCTGGACATTGACCAGCTCTGAAGGACACAACATTAAGATCAAGACCAATTTTTCTGAAGATTATGATTCCTGGGAAATAGTAGACGGTACCAATGGAATTACGATAAAGGTGCGTACAGCATTTTCAAATGATTTTGACAATTGGGATGTTGTCTATAATGGTGTTAATGTCGTTGATCTGAAGACTACATATAGAGAGGACTGGGACCGATGGTCGGTCAATGGAGTAATTGACGTTCCGGATGCGCATAAAGCAGCTGTTCTATTTATTGGCGTGTTTGCGGGAGGACTTTATCAGCAGGGTATAGTAGAATGACTTTTCATTTTTTCCAGCAACTTTCCATATGATCATTTACCAGACCTATCGCCTGCATATATGCATAGGTTGTAGTTGTTCCGATGAATTTAAACCCCCTGTTTTTAAGATCCTTACTGATCTGATCTGATAACGGAGTAGAGGCAGCATAATCTGCGATTGTCTTTATTTCATTAATTACAGGTTTGCCATTCACATAAGCCCATATGTAGTTGTCAAAACTGCCGAACTCTTTCTGAATCATTTTGAAAGGTTTCACATTGTGAATTACCGCCTCGATTTTTTTTCGATTTCGGATGATCCCTTCGAATTGTAACAGCTCAAGAACCTTAGCATTGTCGTAGTTCTCAATTTTATCAATATTCCAGTTGGAGAAAGCTTTTCGGTATCCTTCCATGCGTATAAGTATGGTGTGCCAGCTTAATCCGGCTTGTGCAGCCTCAAGAGCCAGGTACTCAAAATGAACTTTGTCGTCATGAATCGGTAAGCCCCATGCTTCATCGTGATATTTAATGTAGGCTTCATCTTTTAAGCACCACGTACATCGAGTTAGTTCATCACTCATTAAAACTTAAAGTTAAATTCAATGAATTGATCCCAATCGATTGTGGACCTTCCGATTCCTGCATCAACACTGAACCTGCGTGAAAGGTCAAAAGACAATCCGCCATAGCCGGCCCAAACAAAGCTTAGTTCATTTCCGGAAAAAATATTTCTAACTAGAAATAGCTTACCTCTTCCTTCAAAAAATGGTCTGAATCTACTTTTTAATGGTTGAAAACGGTAATAGATTCCTGCGGTAGGATAAACTATTCTTGCATCCCGATACACTCCAAGCTCAATTCCCGCCTGGTGGTAGGGGTGAAACCAATAGCCCAATCGAATATTTTCATTTCTTAAATACGTCGGTGCAAAAAGTCCTAATTTATGAACGTTAAAACCGGCAGTCCATTGGTAGTTCTGAGCCATCAAGCTGCTACTGAAAACTAGAAAAACGCTGATAAAAACTGTCTTCATTGTTTAATAAATCTGTATCTGAGAGTGCCAATATCTAAAGCCATTCCCGGCTGAGTGAACGTTTGTTTATTATTGATCTCATACAATTCAAAACCTGTTGTGTGATCCTGAATATAATATGTATTCACTATGGAATCGTTTCGTTTAACTAAAAATATAGGTTTTTCATATTGAGCATGCGATTCATAAGATGATACTCCATGCCATCCGTCCAAATCGCCGTTTGATTTTAACTGAATTGACATTTCGTATTTCAGATTAACGGAAACAAAATTTCCGGCAAAGAAATAATCATAAATGACCCGCCCCGAGTCAATACTAGTATATGGAACGGTTTCAGCAAGAGCACCAAAAACGATTTTCCCAGAATCTTTGAAATGGATCTGTTCATTCACATGGGTTGAGTCATTTGTGTCAACAATAGAGAAGCAGGAATCCACATAACGTAGATCATAATGTATTTCCTCTATAGGGTTTTTGATGATCAATTTAGGTTCACCATTTTTTACGATCGTTCTCAGATACGACCAGCCGACATTGAAATTCAGATCACCTTGCTCTATGACCTTAAGGCTGAAGTCTTCTACCCAAAACCCCTCTTGGAAATTTCCTTCAGAATAGTTGTTTTTATTGTTCCTGGTTAGCGTCATTGATTTACCCCCTGCCTCCGGTCCGCAAGACCAAAACAAAATTAAAGCACAGGGAAACAAAATGTTTCTAAGCATTAAACATACATTAACTCAAGACAATTTATAACTTCAGAATAAGAATTACAATTCGAGTGAAGAACTTATTATTAACCCCCATAGAATACCTCAAAGGTGTTGGCCCAAAAAGAGCGGAAGTATTGAAGCAAGGAGCGGGGATCTATACATATTGGGATCTATTGAATTATTTTCCCTTTCGATACATTGACCGATCCGAGTTTCACGAGATACGTCAGATCAGTGAAGAACTTGGGATGGTTCAGCTGAAAGGCAGGCTGAGGACGTATCAAGAGGTGGGGATCAAAAGGTCTAAAAGATTGGTAGCTTCTATTGAGGATGATACCGGACAGATTGAGCTCGTTTGGTTCAAAGGAATTAAATGGGTCAAACCAACGCTGCAGATAGGAACAGAATATATTGTATTCGGAAAGCCAAGTAAATTTGGAGCAAAGCTCAACATTGCTCACCCCGAATTAACGCTGGTGCAAAGAGATAAACCGGTTATGGGAGGATTACAGCCCGTTTATCATTCAGGAGACAAGTTATCAGGAAAAGGGTTGAACAGCAAAGGGTTTGAAAACATTATCAGCAGTTTGATCCCTCAAATTAAGGGGATGATACAAGAGAATCTGTCTCAGCAGATTTTGACCAAATTCAATCTGGTCCCAAAAGAGAAGGCCATGCTTGGAATTCATCGGCCCATTAACTATGAGGAAGCCAAAGCCTCACAGACAAGACTTAAATTTGAGGAACTCTTTTTTTTGCAGCTGCTACTTGCGAAACAAAAACAGGTAGTAAGATCGAAGTCTAGGGGTCATGTATTTGATAAAGTAGGAGACCTTTTTAACTCTATGTACAAGGATCACTTGCCTTTCGAACTGACAGGAGCACAGAAAAAGGTGCTGAAAGAGATCCGCCGTGATCTGGGGTCGGGTGTACAAATGAACAGACTACTTCAGGGTGATGTAGGTTCAGGAAAAACGCTTGTGGCTCTTTTTAGCTTACTCATTGCAATTGATTGTGGATTTCAAACTTCACTAATGGCGCCGACTGAAATACTTGCCACCCAGCATTTCCATACCATTAATGATTTTGTTTGTCAATTACCGGTCAATGTGGCTCTATTGACTGGAAGTACTAAAGCTGCTGAAAGAAAGATAATTCATGAACAGCTGGAAAGTGGAGAGCTACACATACTAATAGGTACTCATGCCTTATTGGAGGATAAAGTCAAATTCAAGAATTTGGGTCTATCTGTAATTGACGAACAGCACCGTTTTGGTGTAGCGCAACGTGCACGCTTGTGGAAAAAAAATAAGTTACCACCTCATATTTTGGTGATGACTGCCACACCGATCCCCAGAACTTTAGCCATGACATTTTATGGAGATCTGGATGTTTCTGTCATTGACGAAATGCCCCCGGGAAGGAAGCCCGTTGTAACGCAGCATCGTTTTGACTCAGCTCGAATTACCATATTCGGGTTCATTGAAAAAGAAATTCAGAAGGGTAGACAAGTTTATATCGTGTATCCCTTGATAGAAGAATCGGAAAAGCTGGATTACAAAGATCTAATGGATGGATATGAAAGCATAGTAAGGAGATTTCCCCAGCCTGATTATCAGGTAAGCATAGTTCATGGCAGAATGAAACCTGCTGATAAAGAAATGGAAATGCAACGGTTTGCAGAACGAAAGACTCAGATCATGGTTGCAACAACTGTAATTGAAGTGGGGGTAAATATTCCAAATGCATCTATCATGATCGTTGAAAGCGCCGAAAAATTTGGATTGTCTCAGCTTCATCAGCTTAGAGGAAGAGTTGGGAGAGGTGGTGACCAATCATACTGCATTTTAATGACCAGCCATAAGCTTACTGAGGATGCAAAGAAAAGACTTGAGACCATGGTTCGAACGAATGATGGTTTTGAGATCGCGGAAGTTGACCTTAAGCTTCGGGGGGCCGGAGATATAATGGGTACGCAGCAAAGTGGTTTGCTTGAACTTAAAATCGCAGACCTGGCAAAAGACGGTCAGTTGTTGCAGTACGCACGCAATGCGGCATTCGATCTGATTTCGGAAGATGCAGATCTTGAAAAACCTGAAAATACCGAGATTCGCAAACAGCTCTTAAAAATGGTGAAGGAGCGCCCGAACTGGAGTAAGATCAGTTGAGGGAAGATTCCTCATTAAATTTTAGAATTGGTCTTAAAAAGGTACCTTTGGCCGAATTAAATTTCTACAACATTATGGCAACGACATCAGATATCAAGAATGGACTTTGTATCAACTTTAATGGAAAGCTGGTTACTGTTATTGAATTTCAGCATGTTAAGCCAGGAAAGGGTCCGGCTTTTGTTCGAACAAAATTGAAGAATATTGAAACAGGAAAGGTGGTGGATAACACATTTTCCGCAGGTCATAAGATTGAAGTGATCAGGATTGAAAACCGATCTTATCAGTATTTGTACGCAGAAGCCGAGGGGTTTCACTTTATGAATCAGGAAACGTATGATCAGATTTTCATTGAAAAGCATATGTTAGATAAACCAGAGTTTTTGAAAGAGGGCGATGTTTGTACGATCATTTTCCACTCGGAAGAAGAAAGTCCATTGGTAGTTGAACTTCCTAATTTTATAGAAGTAGAAGTAACCTATACAGAACCTGGAGTCAAAGGGGATACTGCAACCAATGCTACAAAACCGGCAACCGTAGAAACTGGAGCGGAAATCAGGGTGCCACTTTTCATCAACGAAGGTGACCGTGTTAAAGTGGATACTAAGACGGGATCATACACTGAGCGCCTGAAAAACTAATATGGCTGGAGTAGTTCAAGGGATACAGCATTTAGGTATTGGCGTCGATGATCATGAAAAAACGTGGAGGTGGTACAGAAAGTTCTTTGGTCTTGATGTGCCTTTTTTTAACGAGGAAGCCTTGGCTCCGCTTATGAGCACATATACCAATGGAGAGGTAATCAATAAACGTGCAGCTATGGTCTTGAATCTGAAAGGCGGATGTGCAATTGAAATTGTTCAGCCAACTTCGTTTCAAGCGACACATGCCGATCGGGAATTCGAGTTAGGGGATCTGGGAATTTATATTGGTGCCTTTAAGACTCCCAATCTGAAGGTGGCAATACAACATTTCAGAAACAACGAAGAAGAAATAGTTGCTGAAGGTATCAAAACACCGGATGGCAAGGATACATTTTATGTGAAAGATCCTAACGGACTCCTACTTCAGGTTGTGGAGTCAGAAGAGTGGTATACAGGATACAAACATCCTTTAGGAGGAAACATAGGATGCACCATAGGTTGTACAGATATAGAGCTGTCCAGGAAATTGTACTCGGATGTTTTGGGTTATGGTGCGGTCATTTACGATGAATCTGGAGTTTTTGATGATTGGAGCGCTCTTCCTGGAGGTAGTAGAGAATACCGTCGTGTATTGTTGCGTAGAGATAACCCTTGTAATGGTGGGTTTAATAAGGTGAGTGGGACCACGCAAATTGAGTTGATACAGGATCTGTCAGCAAGAAAAAAACACAAAATGTACGAGGGAAGAATGTGGGGGGATATTGGGTTTATACACCTTGGTTTCGATGTCAGAGGAATGAATGGTCTGGGGGTAGTTTTGAAGGAGGCCGGATTCGAATTTACTTGTGACACGAATGAGGCACTTAGCATGGGTGAATCAACCAAAGTACATTGCACCTATGTTGAAGATCCGGACGGCACGCTGATCGAGCTGATCGAGGTCTATAAAGTTCCGATAATAGAAAAACTGGGGATCTATCTGAATGTTGAGAAGCGGAGTCCGGGGAAACCCTTACCAGACACAATGCTCAAGGCATTGAAATTTATGCGGGTAAAAGATTAACCGTCGAATTACCGGCCAGCTGACTAAGTAGGTTTTTGCTTCTTAATGACTTTATGGAATGCGTTTGGAGCATATCGTTTCAATGCAGCAGCTTTTATTTCTTTTCCTCCCGGAAAAACTTCCAATTTATCTTTTAACATTGCGCTAATGATCTTGTCTGCACACTCTTCCGGTGAGATGCCATTGGCTTGGTTATCGTCGTGATCGCCATGGGTTGTCCCGTCTGACCGCAAAGCGTTCTGAGAGATCTGTGTATTCACATATCCCGGATATGCCAACAAGACCTTGATGTTGTTCTTTTCTTCTTCCAATCGTAATGATTCAAAAAAACCCTGTAGGGCATGCTTACTGGCAGCGTAGGCGGATCGTTGGAAAAATCCGAATTTTCCGGACAGGCTGCTGATGGTAATGATATAGGATTCCTCCTGAGTATGCATGAACGGAAGTACGGCTTTGGTTAGTCCGACGTGACCAAAGTAATTGACCTCCATAATAGTGCGATCAATGTTAATGGGTGTTTCGGCCGCAAGTGATCGTTGGCTTATACCGCCGTTGTTTACCAGAATATCAATGTTTTCAAATTGATCGATCATTTGTTTTGTGGCTGGAACAAATTCTTCCGGTTTTGTCAGATCCAGCGGCAGAACAAACGACTTTTCAGGATTGGGCAGGGCTTTTTGAACGCTTTCTAATCCAATTCTTTTTCTACTCGAAAGGATGACCGTACAGCCCATTTCGTTGAATTTACAAGCTAAGGCTTGCCCGATTCCGGAAGATGCCCCGGTAATCCATACTATTTTAGTGTCAAGATTCTTCATGTTCATATAGTCCGTTAGCTTTTTGCGCCGAAGTAGTTATTCCCTTAATGAAGGCAGAGCTGAATCCATGGTGCTCCATTTGATTCAATCCTGCAATGGTGCATCCTTTTGGCGATGTAACTTTATCGATTTCATCTTCCGGATGTGTACTGTTTGCTAGCAATAATCCAGCGGCACCTTTGGCAGTTTGAGCAGCCATTTTTAGTGCCTCAGTAGCATGAAATTCGATTTCAGTACCTCCTTGTGACGCCGCACGGATGGCTCTTAGAAAAAAGGCAACCCCACACGCACATAGTGCTGTTGCTGAGGTCATCTGTGATTCGTTGATAACCATCGTAATGCCTACAGTATCAAATAACTTTCGTACTTCTGCAATTTTAGTCGTACTGCTGTTCAGAGCGGCAATACAGGTCATGGATTCACCTATGGATATAGCGGTGTTGGGCATGGCCCTTACCACGTGAAGATCTTTCCCAACAAGGTCCACTATGTTTTGAATAGAAACTCCAGACACAACGGATACTAGAAGTTGCTCATTGCTTAGGTCATCATTAATTTCATCAATTACTGCCTTGATCTGTTGAGGCAATACAGCGAGTACAATGACGGACACATTGGATACAGCAAGTCGGTTGTTATTGCTAACCTGAAAGCCTTCTGAGGCCAGGGTGTCTAGCTTGTTTTCTCTTCTTCTGGTGATCACAATATCCCGGGCCTCGTATTCGCCCGAGCGGGCCAGGCCTCTCGCCAATGCAACGCCAATATTACCCCCTCCGATAATGGCAACTTTTGCTGTTGCTGATCCAGATGTTTTCATATTATCGGTTGGTTGAGATGCATTCATGCTGCAAATGTAGGCAGTTCCTTTTTGTTTTAATAAAAATTGTACTATCCTATAGCAGATTATCTGTTTTCTTTGATCAGATCCAGAAATAGAGGCCCGTATTTTATCAATTTTGTTTCACCTACACCGGAGATGGTTGCCATTTCATTCAGTGTCTCCGGTTTCATAGCTGCCATATGTGTTAGTGTGGCGTCGTTAAAGACGATGTAGGGAGGCACTCCCTGCTGCTTAGCTAGCTCCGCTCGCGTAGCTCTTAAAACCTCAAACAGGGAATTGTCTGTGCTTGAGAGCACTTCTTTATTGTTTATTGATCGTTTTTTGCCGGATCGGATCGTTTTTTCAGGAGGGACGGTCATTTTGATCTCTTTCATTCCGAACAAGACCTGCTTACCTGGATTAGTGATTTTCAGACTTAGGTACTGATCGTATGCAATCTCAAGTAAACCCAAATTTATCAGCTGTGCAATATAGTGCTGCCATTCATACTCTGAATATTCCGAACCAACGCCAAATGTTTTAAGCTCATGATACCCTCTGTTCCGTACATCCTGTGAATCGGCTCCTCGTAGGATTTTTATCAATAGTGTTGTTGCTACTCTTTCTCTGGTTCTTTTTATACCGGAGAGTGCCATTTGTGCAATTACAGTTCCGTCAATGAAGTTTGGTGGGTGCAGGCAAACGTCACAATTACCGCAGTCGTCCTCTTTGTGTTCGTTAAAGTAGTTGAGAAGAATTTTTCTTCTGCAAGAAGTGGCTTCTGCAAATTGCTGCATGCGTTGCAATTTTTTCATGCCTACGATCGAATTCTCAGTTTCGCGAATGAAGTTTGCTTGCATAACTACATCCTTCATAGTGTAATACAAAAGCACTTTTGCAGGAAGCCCGTCTCTTCCTGAGCGACCTATTTCCTGATAATAGCTTTCAATGTTTTTAGGTAGATTATTATGTATGATCCACCTTACGTTAGATTTGTCGATCCCCATCCCAAAAGCTATTGTGGCACATATAATTTGCGTATCGTCGTGGATAAAACTATGCTGTGCTTCAGCTCGATCATGCGCTTTGAG
This sequence comes from Flavobacteriales bacterium, assembly GCA_014239715.1. Next base: position 39 of record JAAZYJ010000131.1, on the reverse strand, counting down.
TCCTGCGTGGTAGGTCCTAGCCGAAATCCCTCGCTCACT
>JAAZYJ010000132.1 GCA_014239715.1 Flavobacteriales bacterium | reverse complement strand
TGGATGATACATGAAAATCGAAACCGCATCAATTGGTCAATATCAATATTATTTGGGTTTATTTGGATAGTTGTACCTTGGCACCCGAAAAATGGAAAATGAGATTTGAAGAGTTTGAGTTCGAAGAAGGGCTGATGGAGTCACTAAATTATATGGGATTCCAAGAGGCTACTCCCATACAGGAAAGTGCAATTCCAATTGTAATGCAAGGCGATGACCTTATAGGGTGTGCGCAAACGGGGACAGGCAAAACAGGCGCCTTTTTACTTCCCGTTATCAATGCTATCATGAAAACGAATTCCGGAGGAACAAAGGTGCTGGTTGTCGTTCCAACAAGAGAACTGGCGATCCAGATCGATCAGCAAATGGACGGCTTCTCCTACACCACAAATGTCTCGTCCATGGCGCTGTATGGCGGAACAGGCGGAGATGAATGGGTGCAAACAAAAAAGAATCTGGAGCAGGGCGTGGATGTATTGGTCGCAACTCCGGGAAAACTGCTTTCCCACCTTCAGATGGGACATGCCGATCTTTCAGGGCTTACTCATTTGGTGCTGGATGAAGCAGATAGGATGCTGGATATCGGGTTTCATGATGATATCCTTCGGATCATTACATTTCTTCCCAAGAAAAGGCAAAATCTAATGTTCAGCGCTACGATGCCACCAAAGATCAGGTCTTTTGCTAAACGGATCCTGAATGACCCCAAGGAGGTTTCAATGGCTGTTTCTAAGCCTGCAGACGGAGTCCTCCAGGCAGCGTATCTCGTTGAGGACGATTCAAAGGTTGAGCTGGTCAACACGTTAATTAACGAGAAGGAAAGCTACGAAAGCATTATTATTTTTGCTTCCACCAAAAAAGATGTTAAGAAACTGGAGTCCAGTCTGAAGAGAAACAAATTATCGGCTAAAGGTATTTCTTCAGATCTTGAACAAACAGACCGTGAAGAAGTGCTTAGAAATTTTAAATCGAAAAATTTTCGAATTTTAGTGGCCACAGATGTTATCAGTCGCGGCATAGACATAAAAGGCATCAACCTGGTGATCAATTATAACGTGCCAAAAGCACCTGAAGACTATGTACACAGAATAGGTAGAACTGCTCGTGCAAATACTACCGGTGTAGCACTTACCTTTGTCAACTCGAAGGAAAGAGGTTGGCTTAAAAGGATAGAGAAACTCATAGAAACCTCAATATATACCATTCCTTACCCCCAATAGCTAATGATCAGAATAGGCGAATACAACACGCTGAGGGTTGACAGGATCCTCGAACAAGGTGCTTACCTTGAAGATAAGGAAGCCAATAGCGTGCTATTACCTAAGCGATACCTGACAACTGACTTAAAGATAGGAGATGAATTAACCGTATACATCTATAACGATTCTGAAGATCGCCCGGTTGCCACAACGGAAGATCCCACGATCAAGCTGAATGATTTCGCAATGCTGAAAGCAGTGGGCAATACAAGGTTTGGAACCTTCATGGACTGGGGGCTGGCAAAGGATCTGCTCGTTCCATTCAGAGAGCAGAACAAAGAAATGAACGAGGGCTATTATTACCTCATTTATCTCTACCTGAGCGTTGCGTTTTGAACTATCCAGGTATGACAATAAAATAACACAGAGTGTGATATTAAGGCATGCAATTCCAGCCAGCGTTAAAAATTGGTAAGAATCCTGCCCAAGAAACCTAAGCAGTACCCAGGCAGATAATCCGCAAAACCAGATAATCAACGAGCATGTTATAAGTGTACCGGATTTCTTTTTAAAAGGACTTTTAAAAAAGACGTATAGCACTATGATCGAAATTACAGGCAGGCAGTAAGCAACAACAGTTTCAATACTGACCCATTTCAACAGATAAAAAATGTCTTGTCCGTAAGAAGCACTGTTTAAATAACCGGATAATGTTTCCCCTTTTGAGTTCAGGAGCTCAGCTGCCAGTGGGTTACCCAAAATCTCATACAACAGAAGCACTGTTCCTAGGATCAGCCCCGTACCGATAATTGTTTTCAGCGCCAAGCCAAGCTTCATTTTCCTTGTGATTACAACAATCCCAAGAACGAGGGGGATTGCTGCTGCGATAGAAGGAAGTGAAGAAATGTTGA
>JAAZYJ010000133.1 GCA_014239715.1 Flavobacteriales bacterium | reverse complement strand
TGTAAGAACAATTGCCAGCTTACTGAAATCAGACAGTGGACCTATCGATTTTCGTTTCAGAAAGAGGTATACCATGAATGCCGGCCCAGTAGTTATTACCAATGAAAAAGGAAAAAACCAAATTCTTTTTAGTACATCTTCTGTTCGCAGATCGCTGGTTTGCAGGTTGGTATGCTGAGTAATCCATTCGTTGTTTCCGTTAATTCCGTAGAATGCATCGCCTGTACTCATGTAGCAGGATATCATCCAAACAGTCGGGAACAAAGCAGCTGTTAGACCGTAACCAAAGAAAGAGGCGTACTGTTTTTTCCAGATAAAAATTGCAGGAATAAGAAATGCGATCAGCCATCCTTCATAGCGGAACCCGCATGCCAATGTCATAAAAATTCCGGCGTATAGCGCTGGAATAATGGATCTGGAATTAAGAGCCCGTGAAATATGAAATAATGCTAAAGCAACAAACACGAGAAAAGGGGTAAGCGACAATGCTAAGAAGGAATTGCGAAATAGTAACGGTGACAGAGCAAATGCAATTGCAAAAATGATGGCAGTTTTGTTGGAGGTCCAGCACCTTAGCCATTTATATACGGCCCACGTACCGATCAATGATAGAATGATGTGTAAGAATATCGGTGTATAATAGAAATGATTGCTGATCCATAAAGTTCCGCCTATTAAATAGAAATGCAAAGGAGCCCAAACACTGTTTGATATCCACTGTGGGTCCTGGATCCAGTCATGAGCCAGTTCTATTCTGGAGTATGCATCAGCATCCGTAACATCAATCAAGGGTATTAGCGCTAGTTTTAACGCTGCGAGAACGAACAATACAAGCAATAATGGTCTGTTCTTAATCAATCAAGGCTAGCTGTTTGTTGTTGTAGATGCCTAAAGGTTTTCCGACAAGTTCAACCCCGTTAAAAGGTGTGTTTTTTGATTTGCTCTTGCAATTTTCAATAGAATATGTCCATTCCTTGGCGGGATCAAATAGCGTTAAATTGGCCTCAAAACCTTCTTTGACCATTGGAATATCCACTTGGAGAATGCTTCTCGGATTGATGCTGATCTTATTGATAAGCTCGTCTAGGGTAAGCTCATTTGAAAGGTGCGTTACTGCTAGGCCAAAGAGCGTTTCCAGCCCTATGATCCCGTAGTTAGCCTGTCCAAACTCAACATTTTTATGTTCAACATCTTCCGGTGAATGGTCGGAGCAGATCACATCAATGGTTCCATCCTTTAGCCCCTCAATTAACTCCTGTCGTTCCTCTTCTGACCGAAGTGGTGGTAGTACTTTGAAATTGGAATCGAAAGATCTAACAGCTTCGTCATTCAGCACAAGATTGTGAATTGCTATATCGCAACTTACCACGATTCCACCTTCTTTTGCTTCCGCTATGAGGTCCAATCCCCGAGGGCTGGAAATGGTTGAGAAGTGAATTTTGGAGTCATTGTACTCTGTCAAATACAGATCTCGTGTAATTTGCAATTCCTCTGCAAGACTTGGTATCCCTTCAACTCCAAGCTCAGTGCTTACAATACCCTCATTCATCATGCCGTTGGGCTGAGTACTGTAATCGCACGGGAAATTCATAATAAGAGCGTTAAAGCTCTTCGTGTACAGCAGAGCTCTGGACATCAGCCCGGCGTCTGCTATTGATTCCTTATCATCAGTAAACGCCACGGCACCAGCCTGTTTCATGTCATACATCTCAGCCAAATTCTTACCATCTCTGTTGTCCGAAATTGTTCCGCAAGGAAATACATCTACAGGTGTATGCTTTGTCTTGTTAATAACATAGTCAATGGCAGATTTGTTGCATATTACCGGGTTTGTGGAGGGCATCAATGCTACGCCTGTGAATCCACCTGAAATCGCTGCATCCACACCACTTAACAGGTCTTCTTTGTATTCATCTCCCGGCTCTCTGAAGTTAACGTGTAGGTCAAACCAGCCAGGTGATACGTGTAAGTTTGTTGCTTCAACGGTTCTAGCCGTTTTATCGTTAATTGAATCGGCTATTTTGCTGATTATTCCGTCATCTATTAGTAGATCAGCCTGTTTACTATTCCATTCAGAGTTAGGGTCTACTATAGTTGCGTTTTTGATTAATACCTTCATTTTATTTGAATATGCGATAAATCAAGATTTCCAATGCCAACGATAAAAGTACCAAAATGATGAACCATTTCCAGTATTTTTCGCCGTCCGACAGATTATTAAGTTCACCGATGTCGTCAATCGCATCAGCCTGTATTACATTAAACGATTGATCCAGCTTATGATCAATAAGAAGTTGTTTGATCTCCAAATAGCTTAAAGTCCGTGTATCAGATTCATTCCTGTTGTAATTCCAGCCAAACGAGCGAATGTGAATATCATCATTGAACAAACGATAATTTCCCGCCTTTTGAATTTGTTCATGGAACAACAGTGTAGTAATTCCTCGACTAGAATTTATTTGTGGGATAAATTCAATTCCATTTCCGCTTATTGATGTGTTTTCTGATCGAATTTTCTTGTTCTTTAACGCAATGGAGTTGTCATTCCCAATTACTCCGTAGAGCTGCTGGTTCTCCTGACTGAACTCGCCAATTCTCATAAGACAAGCAAGCACTGTTGCATGTTTTAAGAAATTCCCGAATGATTCACTTGTGGAGACAGATGAAACGTATATTTTGCCATCAATATAATTGTGTTCGGTTAAATAAGGGTCTCCGTTTTGGAGCCTCATTAAGTAGGAAAATCTTGATCGGGTAGGGATAACTATCTTGTAGTGAGACGTAGCAAAGGGCAGGTCAACATTGGAGGGTATTTTTTCGAAAATATCTGAAAAGATAGGGTGCGAAAGGTTGATGTCTTTGACCTTTACATCGTTTGTGTCTTTTTTCACAATTGACCCAATTTGCAGATCACTGAACAACTTGTTATAGCTGTTGAGTTCTGTTTTTTCCGAAGGAATTATTAATACGTTTCCCCCGTTGCTTATAAACTTTTTTAGCTCAGCATTCAGACCCGATGAAATGCTGGAAACTCCATGTACGATAATCAGATTGTTTTCTGAAAATTCGGAATAGTTAATAGCGCTGGAAGTATTAAAACGCAAATTAAATGAAGGAACAGAGCTTAATATTGCACCTATGCCATCAGCTGTATCAGTCGCGATGTCGCTAATGACCAGAATATCAATTTTCTTAGCAATGGTGTAGCTGAAGTAGAAGCTGTCGTCAAAATCGACCTCTGGGTCAGGGTAATCAGCAAGGCTCAGGATCCCCTCTTTTATCCCATTCCCGTAGACAGTGTAGTTGAACTCACAATCTTCAAAGTTATAGGAAGGGATGATGTAGTTGTTAAAACCTTGATTTTTACCATTAATTTCAAGCTCAATTCTCACCTCAGCATCTTTATCAGACAGGTTGAAGATCTTTGCCATCAATGTTTCTTCTTCTTCATTTTGTCTGTGTGGGGTCTTAAACCAAATGCTGTCAATGTAAAAATTACTTTCATTTAATTTCTCAAATGGCATTACTCTGACAGAAATACCTGTATCTGGAATGATGTTTTGAAAATCTGAAGTGGAAGTTTGAAAATCAGAAAGAAGGTAGGCTTGTTTGTTTGGAGTTTGCGAATTGCCAAGAACATCTTTTTGTCTCAGAACGACTTCGCTTAGCATCCTCGTTGCTGATGACAGTTGCACCTCTTCAATTAAAAGATGCATCTCTTCCTTACTGAAGGTTCTTTGCAAGTGCCCCGCGAATTCGTTAGTAACCAAATGAAACCTGTCTGCGGATTCATAGTGATCAACAATCGAATGGGCTTGATCTTTTTCCCGTTGGAGGATATATCCGTTTTCGCCCCTTGAATCAGTGCTAAAAGAGTTGTCAACGTACATCGATATCACTTTGCTTCCTGCCTTTATCAATTGGTTGTCAAGAGGGATATAAGGTTGAGCAAATGCGCAAACAAGGAACCCAATTGCAAGAATTCGGCAGGCCAGAATTAACCAGTGTTTCAACCGCGCTCTGCTTTTGGTTTCAATTTTAAGCTCTTTGAGCAAGCTGATGTCAGAGTAGAAAACTTTTTTAAACTTCC
>JAAZYJ010000230.1 GCA_014239715.1 Flavobacteriales bacterium | reverse complement strand
TTGACGATGACATTCGATTGTCAGAGATTACAGTTCCTCTTATATGCGAAGGCAATGTTGTCGGGGTAATTGATTCCGAGCATACTGACCGCGATTTTTTTAATGCGCAGGACTTTGAACTGCTTACTACAGTTGCCGCTTTGGTTTCTACGAAGCTAGAACAGGCGATGGCCAATGAAAGGCTGCAGAAGTATCAACAAAATCTGGAGGCACTGGTTGCTGAAAAAACGGCTGAGCTGAAAGTGGCCAACAACGTTCTTAGCCAACAAAATAAAACGCTTGAAACTACTACAATAGAATTGAATGAAGCATTGCAAAAAGAGAAACATTTGAGCGATATGAAAAGTCATTTTGTGTCTGTTACGTCCCATCAATTCCGAACCCCACTTGCAATAATTCAGTCTAATTGCGAATTACTCAAAATAATTTCGTCTGCTGATGAAGGGGGGGCTAGGGAGAAATTAGACATCTGCACTAGTCGAATTTCACAAGAAATAGCTCGATTAACAGAGCTGATGGACGACGTGCTGATCCTCGGAAAGGTTTCCTCAAGTAAAATGACAGTCAATAAGAAAATGACAGACCTTTCAGATCTATGCCTTAAGATCGCGGAACAATTTAATGAATTGCAAACAGATGGAAGGCGCCTTGATGTGCAGGTGAAAGGAAAGCCAAGGAAGGTGCCGCTTGACATTAGTATGCTACAACATGCCGTCACAAACCTTATCAGCAACGCATTCAAGTTTTCGAAAGAAAGAAATCCTGAAATGACAATTAAATATAAAGAGTCCGGAGCCTCCATCTTGATTAGGGATCACGGGATAGGCATTCCCAAAGAAGAGATTTCCAACCTGTTTCAGCCTTTTCATCGCGCCAATAATGCCACTGAAATATCTGGATCAGGCCTGGGCCTGGCCATCGCTAAAGACTACATTGAACTAAATAAAGGATCCATTCATGTAGAAAGCAAGCTGAATCAAGGAACTTGCTTTACCATTATCTTGCCGACGAATTGAAAAAATCATATCGCATTATAAACCTTTGGAACTTCCGACTGTTAACTGTCGTCTTATGTAAAACGTAAATACAAAATGAGTAAAGACAATCTTTCTTCTTATTTTTAGTTTTCCTTCTTTGCCAAATATTATGAACTCAACTATACACAATTTTATCTGCCTAATTTTATTCTCGGCATCTTCCGTATCTGTTTTCGCTCAGGATTTTCTGGGCATTAAGCAGAGTGATTATGGGGGCATTTACAGCGTTGATGCAAATCCTGGCAATATTGCAGATAATCGATATATGGTGGATGTAACGCTTATTGGGTTCAGCACTACATTTTACAACAATTATATGGGGATCAACGGGTCCGACATAAAGGGGCAGATTGCGGCTTTATTGGACACAAATCAAACTTCGATATTTGACGACCCTGATTGGGTTGACCTCTACGGGGTGCGTGATCGTTCTAATGAAAACAACCGCATTTTTATGTCAAACGAAATATACGGTCCTGGCTTTATGTTCGGCCTTAAGGGTGGCAAGATCGGTGTTGGGATGACCTCAAAAGTCAGAAACTTTTTTAATGTAGACGGAATCGGGGCTGTTGCTGCTCAGCTGCTTTATACAAGCATGAAGGACTCAACATTGCACTTTGACCCAACTAGTGCAACACGGTTTGATAACCCTTCGGTTAACATACAGTCAATGACTTGGGCCGAGTGGGGACTTAATTTCGGAATGGTTATAAAAGATGATGGAGAGCATTTCTTCAAGGCCGGTGCACGAATTAAGCTTTTGCAGGGCCTTCAGGCTGCATATGCGTATATGGATAATGTGGAGTTCCTGTCCCACTCCGACAGCACAATTTCACTATTCAGCTCGAACGTGAATTACGGACATTCCGACAACTATTATGTTGAAGAAGATGCTGACGGAAACCTAAGTGTCGAGTACTTTCCTTTTACATCAAAGCCGGGTATAGGTTTCGATCTGGGGGGCGTTTACGAATGGCGGCCGAATTACAAAGAGTTTCAATATGACATGGATGGACAAGAAGGATTGTGGAGAAGGGATAAGAACAAATACAAAGTAAGAGTTGAGCTGGCCGTAAATGATATAGGTCGCGTTAAATTCAATAAGGGTAATGTTGCCGGCGACTTCTTCGCAGACATTGACATCTGGAACTTGAATGCCTTTAGTAATGTGGGTGGGGCTGACGCTATGCTGGAAATTGACAGCATTCTGAACGCGAACTTTGGAACTTCTTCAGCCAATGAGGAATCGTTTAATATGAACCTGCCCACCACCATTAGATTGTCCGGAGATTATAATATCTGGCATGACCTGTACCTTAACGCTGAAGCCTTCATAGCCTTTCAGTTTAAAAAAGACCCCAACAAGGCCCACAACATTTCTAAGTATGCGATAACCCCACGTTACGATTATAAGTGGGCCGGACTAGCTGTGCCGATTTCTTACAGCGACCTACAGGGTTTCAGGGCCGGGTTAGGTGTAAGGGCGGGTCCGTTCATGTTCGGAACTTCTGATCTTAGCTTGCTCTCTAAGCAGGGCCAAATAAGGGGTCTCGACTTTTACTTCGGTGTGCACCTGGCTCCCATTCCTTTTGGTAAACCGAAAGACAGAGATGGCGACAAAGTTTCTGACAAAGTTGAGCGAAAACATAGAAAAGAGCTAAGAAAAGAGACCGGGAATAAAGAAGAAGAGGGTTGTATCGATATTCCAGGGGTTTGGGAGTTTAAGGGCTGTCCGGATACGGATCACGACCACATCCCGGACAGTAAAGACGACTGTCCGTTTGAAGCGGGGCCGGAAAAGTTCAATGGCTGCCCTGATACTGATGAAGATGGAATAATGGATCGGTTAGATAGCTGCGTTACTGAACCTGGGATTGAGGAGTTTTCAGGGTGTCCTGACACGGATGGTGATCATATCAAAGATAGCGAAGATGAATGCCCGGAAGTAGCGGGTCTTGTCGAATTCAAGGGCTGTCCTGATAGAGATGCTGATGGTGTTCAAGACAGCGAAGACGCTTGCCCAGACAATCCTGGTCCGGTCGAGAACATGGGCTGTCCGGACAGAGATGAGGATGGCATTTTCGACTATCTTGATGAATGTCCTGATGAGCCCGGCCCGGAGGAGAATCACGGTTGCCCGTGGCCCGACACCGATGGAGATGGCTTACTTGATAAAGACGACGATTGCCCAAATAACCCCGGCCCTAAGGAGAATAACGGATGCCCATATACGGATACAGATGGCGACGGCGTACTTGATAAAGACGATGATTGTGTCAATACTCCCGGCCCGGCTGAGAATAAAGGGTGCCCTGTCATTGAAGAGGAAGAGCAAGAGATCCTGAATACGGCCTTTGAAAATCTGGAGTTCAAAAGTGGCAGGGCTGTTATAAAGGATGAATCCTTCCCGTCTCTTGATGAGCTCGCAGCCCTTTTGGTTAAAAAGCCCGAGTGGAAGCTGTTGATCGCGGGGCACACCGACAATGTTGGAAAAGAAACAACAAATATGGTGCTGTCTAAGAAAAGGTCAGAAGCGGTAAAGGCATACTTATCTGAAAAGGGAGCCAAAACAGAGCGTTTATTGGTGGAGTACTACGGTGAAATGAAGCCTATTGCCGACAACGATACTGAGGAAGGACGACAGAAAAACAGGCGTGTTGAAATGACGATTCAGTTTGAGTAGTTCAGGTAACTGGCTATCTGTGCCATTCACCATATTTTAGTTACTTTTGGCGAATTGTTGATGCCAATGAAATATTTCCCTTTTTGCTGCCTGATCCTGTGTGTTTTTTGTCTAGGCTGCAATGTCTCTGGAGAAGCTGAAAGTGCTACTGAAGTCGTGGTGTACGAGTGCGATGCAGAAGTTGTCGGTCACTCTGGTTCACAAAAAGTATTTGTTGGAGACAACGCTACGTTCTCTCGAGGAGAGCTGCAGTCTGACGAAGAGTCCCGGTCAGGGTCATTTTCCTGCAAACTATCTAAGGGAAACGAAACAGGAATGTCTTGCAGCCTGAACAATCTGGTGCCCGGAGAATATATTGAGGTATCAATTTGGCAATATGGCGATGGTGATCATGGTAGCCTTGTTTTATCCGGTGACAAAAGTTATTACAAGAGGGTTTTTGTGCCGATTGTTGAAGAGTCTTCCGGATGGAAAAAGCTAAGCTATAACTTAACGGTCATGGAGCCATTTGAAAAGCTTACTGTCTATGGATATAATGCGGACACGGTTCCTGCTTTTTATGACGATTTATTGGTCAGGCGATCCTCATCCAGGCCGGTTTACTACGAAGACAGTACAGCGATAGAGATCAATATACCGGAGGCCACCGTTGCCTTGCTTGATTCGTTTAGGTTAGTCGCATTGAATAACGGAGTAATAGACAACTCATTGAAAGTATACTTTGATGCGATGCTTGTTCAGGGAGAGAATACGATCCCGGTCAAATTGAGGCTCAAGGGTGATTGGACTGACCATCTTGAGGGGGACAAGTGGTCATTCAGAATAAAGGTGAAAGATGGCTTCTCTTTTAATGGTCTTAAATCATTTTCCATCCAAAGTCCGCACACCAGATCCTATTTGGAAGAATACGTTGCCCATAAACTTTTTGAAAGAGAAGATGTCCTGACCACAAGGTATGACTTCCTGCCGGTAAAATTGAACGGGAAGAACCTTGGAATATTTGCCATAGAGGAGCATTTTGACAAACAGCTTGTGGAAAGCAGAAACCGAAGAGAGGGGCCCATTGTTAAGCTGGATGAAGATGGTCATTGGGAAAAAAAGCTGTACGACCTGAGTGGAGGGAAAAATGTGCATGTTCCCGTTTACCAGGCTGCAGCGGTGCTCCCTTTTAAAAAGAAGCGCACGGCCTCATCAGAGGTCCTTCTGGGGCAATTTGAAATTGCGCAAAACCTAATGGCTCAATATAAAAATCACAGTGAAAGCCCAGGGGACCTGCTTGATCTAGAACTGATGGCCAAGTATTATGCTTTATTAGACATTTGTCGGGTTCACCATGCGATACATTGGCACAACCACCGTTTTTATTATAATCCGATCACGTCGCGATTAGAACCAATCGCTTTTGACTGTCATGCGGAACCATTGCGCAACATTGTTCGGTTGCCGATCTGTGGTTATAAGCACGTTCATGGATGGAAGAATCCTTCTTATGAAAACTTATTGTTTTATCATGTCGCAAACGATTTTACTTTCCAAAAGTACTACGCCTCATATCTTAAAAAATACTCGTCTAGCGCTTATCTTAATTCGTTTTTCGGGGATATTCAAAATGACCTGCAAGAGCGAGAAACGCTGTTGGGAAAAGAATATGGCGGATACAAATTTGACCCCCTAGCCTACACTCAAACAGCGAAAACAATCCGAGAGGAGCTACCCAATTATGAGCGCAGCTGCGAAGATGGTCTCATCAGCTTTACGGGTTCGGCCCCAAGTTTTAAAATCCCCCTTCCAGACTCTGTATACTTTGAGCAGACTGGGCTTAAAGCGTATCTTTCAAGAACAAATGACTCCACATCTGTTGTTCAGTTGATCAATTATAGCTTGTCGAAAATAGAAATACAGGGATACTCAATAGCGCCTTTCAACGACTCACTTATTCCTTTGCCCTCCCCTACTCTTTTGCAGGGATATTCCGGTGAGGTTGATCCGGTAAAGCTTGACCTTCCCGGTTATGTGACCAGGCTATGGTTCAAGCCGAAAAATGGCGAATTC
>JAAZYJ010000134.1 GCA_014239715.1 Flavobacteriales bacterium | reverse complement strand
TGGCACGATAGGTACACCATTCCTTCGGAGATCAGACAAGTAATGTTTGTCCATGTTCCAACGTATCATTTCCATAGGGTTGATCAATTTTGTTCGCTTAGCTACAGTGTCAAGCCACTTGGAGAATTCCGGAAATCGATCGAAGTAATCCCAGGTCGTTCGGAACAGAATGGATCTTGTTGTTCCCCAGTCAAAGCTGGGATTATCCCAGTTGGTCCGCCAGACATTGAGGCCTTGCTTTTCCAACGCTTCCTTAACAAGTGTGTCTTCCTTGATCACATTGTTGGAATACTGATCGGGATAGGAATCATTCAGGTATCTGTGATCGGTTAAAAGAACAACATCGAATGTGGTTTGCATAGGTAATTTGTCAGTTCAGTGATATAAAAAAGCCTTGACACTCAAGGAGTGTCAAGGCTATAAAGTTTCATTCAGATTTTAATTCTGAGGGTTGACCATTTTAACGTTTTTAGGCTCAACGATCCTCTTCTTTAACGGTTTTTTTGGTCCTTTCACAAGTGTCATTTCATCTACAAGGTGTTTAGCTCCTGCATACTTGTCGATAACAAATAAGACATATCTGATGTCAACGGATATCGTTCTTTGGATATTTGGTTCGAAGTAGATGTCGCCACTCATGGCTTCCCAATTTCCATCAAAAGCGCAACCGATCAGTTCTCCGCTGCCATTAATGACGGGAGACCCGGAATTACCGCCGGTAATGTCATTGTTGCTTAGAAAACCGACATAAAGGACCCCATTTTCACCGTATGGGCCATAGTCCTTTTCGGCGTAGAGCTTTTTAAGTCTGTCGTGAATGTAGAATTCATGAAATTCATCATCCGTTTTAGCGTCTTTCTCCATCACACCGGCAAGCGTTGTTTGATTTTTATATGTCACCCCGTCTTTAGCATCATAAGCTAAGATCTGTCCATAAGACACCCTCATGGTTGAATTGGCATCCGGAGAATATACCCGATCCGGGTTCATCTTCCTCAAGCCATCAACGAAAAGTCTTTTTGCAGTGGTCATGTCGCCTTCAGCCTGACCTTTAGGTGCAATAACCTTTTGTATATAGGTGCTGATGAAGTCGCTCATTAGCTGATAAACCATATCCCCTTCAACGGTTTTTATACTCACGTTTTCCAGCCAGGATTCAAGCTTTTCTTGCGAGGTAAAAGGTGACTTTGCATAGTATTTGTCGGCTAACTTTTTCCAGTTGCCTTTACATTTACCATGGTAATAGGTCAGTTTTTCCGGGTGAAATTCTTTTGGAACGTCGTTGTAGTATAGCTCCATCATGGCAGCAAACAGGTTCTTATCTATGTCTGCATTGTAATTCTTGAAATACTCTTTTCCCGCCTCAATAATTTCTTCTTTGGCTGCTTTGATCGCTTCCGCGTTATCTTCCTTCAGGGCTGGTATAATTTTCGCTCTCATGCCAAAATTGCCATAAACGAATCCGCAGATCTCTGGTCCGAACACTGCCTCTTGTAGATATACATCACCATATACATATTTTTCCAACGTTTTGTGCGCTTCTTCAAACGTTGGGATAACATTTCCGTACATCTTCTTTCTGTCATCACTGCCGTTGGCCCAGGTGGTGAAGTCTGTTTCAATTTTCTTCTTTTTATCCCAAACATTGTTCTTAACCAGCTGCGCGCTTTGTCCAATAAAATATTTCCAGTAGTTGGATACTCTAGCATGTTTTGAAGCATATTGAATTCGAATGGCTTCAGATTTTGCCTGACCTTCCTCCATGATATCCAATTTGATCCTTCTGATCTTAACTCGGGCCGGTTGTTCAAGCTCTACAGCCATCTTTACACCGTATGATGTGAGGTATCGGTCGGTTGAACCGGGGTATCCCATGACCATTGCATAATCGCCTTCTTTTACTCCGTTTAAAGAAATTGGTAAATGGTGTTTTGGCTTGAAAGGTTTGTTGCTTTCTGAATGCTCTGCGGGCTTGTTGTTCTCTCCGGCATAGACTCTGAACATACTGAAATCACCGGTGTGTCTTGGCCACATCCAGTTGTCTGTGTCCCCTCCGAACTTGCCAATTGAAGAAGGCGGTGCTCCAACCAATCTAACATCAGAATAGGTAATGTAACGGAAAATGTAAAACTCGTTTCCTTCAAAGAAAGATTTGATCTGGATGTCAAATTCTTCTCCTTCTTCTTTCATAATGGCCGCTTTGTTCTCACGGATCTTTCCTGTGCGTTCTTGCGACGACATTTCATTCGTGACTCCGTCAAGGACCTGTTTTGTAACATCGTCCATTGAATGTAGGTAGGACACGGTTAATCCAGGAACGTGAATTTCTTTGTCCCGGCTCATGGCCCAAAAACCATCTGCTAAATAATTATGTTCCGGCGTACTGTTCTCTTGGATCGCATCAAAGCCACAGTGATGATTGGTAAGCATCAACCCCTCAGCTGAGATCATTTCTCCTGTACAGAAGCCTCGGCCTAGACGTACAATAGCATCTTTCAGGCTCGAGTTATTAACAGAATAAATTTCCTCTGCGGTTAATTGCAGACCATGTTTCTGCATATCTACGTGGTTCAATCTTTTGATCAAAAGTGGAAGCCACATACCCTCATTGGCTCTTGCTCCAGAGAAAGCAACAATTGAAATAGCGACAACTATAAATATTTTCCTCATTCTATAATATTTTTGATTTCGTAAGCGAAATCTGTTTTTTTTGAAAAACTCGTGGGAGGCAAAAATAATAATATTAATGAATTAAGAGTGAGGTTCAAATATCAATCCAAAGTTGTGTGGCTTGTAAGGGCAAAAATTACTGTTCCGGCTTTTG
>JAAZYJ010000405.1 GCA_014239715.1 Flavobacteriales bacterium | reverse complement strand
AGGAGCATCATGGTCGCCTTCTTATGATCTTCGCGCAACAAACACTGCCTCACCGATAACCCTTACTTATAAGGCCTCCATTCGACAGAATACAGGTGAAGATTGGGAGAACGTGAAGTTGACTCTTTCCTCCATGAATCCGAATAGAAGTACTACCAAACCAATATTGCCGATGTGGTACATCAATTATTTTGCTCCAATAAAAAGGCAAGCGCTGTCTGCAGGCTTATATGATGATGGAAGGACTAATGCGGAGGATTTGGATGAAGATATTTCTAAAGGATTATATAAGAAGGATGGAGAAGCACTGGGGTCAGCAGATATAGAAGAATCGATCGTTCCGGTAACATCGGAGCAGGCCTCTAATTATTTTAAGATGAACGAGTCGTTAACCAATGTCGAGTTTGAGGTGAGCATGCCATTCAGCATCGAATCCAATGGGCAAGACCATCTGATTGCTGTACAGCAAAGTGAGATTCCTGCAGCTTACACGCATTATTTGGTTCCTAAGATGGATCAGGATGCATTTCTTGTTGCAAGGTTGACGGATTGGGAGAAGCTGAACCTTTTGCCTGCCGTAGCAAACATCTTTTACGATGGCACTTACGTTGGACAGACACGAATTAATCCTGCAGTTATGAGTGATACAATAGATCTGGCTCTTGGCAGGGATCGGGGAATAATGGTGAAACGCAACAAGCTAAAGCAGGAAGAGAAGGTCAAAAACCTGTCTTCGGAAAAGATCAGAACACTTACATGGGAGCTGGAAATCAGGAACAATAAGACCGGGCCGATTAACCTGGTTATTCAAGATCATATTCCCGTTACCCAAAATGAGGACATAAAGGTCTCGCTTCTTGAAAAGAGCGGTGCCATTCACACCGAAACGAATGGCAAGCTTGAATGGAAGTTAGATCTTGATGCAAAAAGCCAGAAAAAGCTTGCCTATGTCTATTCTGTCAAATACAACAAAGACAAAACATTGGCATTTCAATAAGCAAAATTAGTTAGTTTTCAGTGAGAGCCTTCTTCCTTCGTTGGAAGGAGGCTTTCTATGTTGCGCCTATTGAAATGACAGACCCTGTATCCAACAAAACAATCGAATACAGAATAGGGCCATTACTCTAGTAATCTCTGAGGAAACCTTTAGTTCATTCTGGCGTAAACATTTGCGGTTTCAGTAGGTATAAATTGGCTCCATGCAGCAAGTGAGACCCATGCTATTTTGACAATATGTTTAGTGCGTCACAAAAATTCAAAATTAGGCTGGCCCTAGTTAACTTTATCCTGTTATCAGTCACCGTTGCACGTGGGCAGGATTCCGTGCGTACAGTTTTAGAGCTTGATTTTCTGTTTCACTATGACCTTGAAGAAGTAGAGGATCCGGATGAGGGTATTGTGCTCTTTGATCAATATTGTCCCGGATTAGCAAATAAGGTGAAGCTGAGGAAAGATATTTTCAAACACGTAGCGCACAAAGAGCAAGTTGATTATTACAACAATGGTAAATTGCTTCATAAGGGACAATATGAAGACGGGTCACTGATCAAATTTAAGAACTACTATCCGAATGATCAGCTGGAAAGGGAGCTGAAAGTGAAAAATGGAAAACCGAAATTGTTTACCAGCTACTATATTTTTGGTGAGATCAGAGAGCGAAAAGTATTTGATGACGGGATATTGATGTTGCATGAAAAGTATCACTACAGCGGAAGGCTGAAGTATCTTATGGAGATCTCAGAGCTTGGATATTTGCAGATCGAACAATGGAACAATGGTGATGGCTATCCTCTACGGTACACTGAGCTGATCGATGTAGATTCATTGATATACGAAATAGCTGAAATGTATCCTTCAGGCACGATCAAGAAGAAAGGGAACTATCTGTATGATCCGGTTACTGAAACCTACTGTAATCACGGTAATTATGTTGCATATAGTGAAACCGGTACAATGACAGCAGATATTTTTTATCAATATGATCAGATTATTGAGGCAGCATTGGCTGAGAGGTCCGAAACAGAGATAGATGTTCAAATGAACATGTCGGGTGTTCCGGCTGAATACCTTGCTTTTGACCTGGATAATAACGGTGAGATATCTAAACGGGAGATAGATGAGGCCGTTAATGCGTTTTTCGAAGACGACAGCACCCTAAAGCTAAGTCAGATCGACGGGTTGGTCAACTACTTTTTTGAGCAGGATTGGTAGCGCCTTAATTATTTCATTCCATAGGTCATTACGGCATTCACTTCGTACGTTTTATGCGGTGCAATGGCAACTCCGGTATGGCTAAACTCCGGATCTAGTATGTTTTTTCGATGGCCGAGGTTTGCAATGCCTTCATCAATAAGCCAGCTAAAAACAATGTCGATTGCTTCTGAATTACCGTAATCACAATTTTCGCCGTCTACAGAAAACACATCGTTCAGATGTTTGAATCTTTTTGTATAATTCTGATGACCAATCGTTCCCTTTTTCCCACTTGATACAGCGTGCACTTTGGCGACCTCATATAGGTCATTATTTGCTGTCAATGGAGGTAATTTTTTCGCTCTTTTCAGGTCTCTTTGAAGTGAAATAAGATAGCTGCTATTGTTCAGTTTTCTAGAGCTAACGTACTTGGGAACAATTGTTTGTAGAAATTTCTTCGGGGAAATTCTGACTAGATTACAGTAGAAAATGACTTCTTTTTCAACGCTGTTCATTTTTAGCGTCCCTTTAGCTGTAGCCAGCTCCAAGGTGCTTTTGTTCCAATCTTCGACCCAATTGATCTGGGACAAACAATCGGCTTAATAATAAAACAGCGAAACACAAACAATTAGAATTCTCATGATCTGATATTTATGTATAGTTAATATACAAGAATCCTACCAGGAAACATAGTGTGTCATGTGTTGAGCTTATCCAACTTGAATTCCGAGGTCTTGTGAAAGGTAATTGCCGGAAAATCTTCTTCAGCCGAACTCAATATCCAGGCAGACTCGGCTAAAAAGACCGGATTGCCATCTTTATCGTTTGCAACGTAATTTGCTTTTCGTTTCAGAAAATCCTGAAGTTGATCTTCATTATCAGTGGTCATCCAGCAAGCTTTGTGGTAATTTTTTGAGACAAAAGTACAAGCGGCACTGTATTCGTGTTTAAGACGGTATTGTATTACTTCAAATTGAAGCTCACCCACGGTTCCCACTATCTTTCTATTCCCCGGTTGTTTAATGAACAACTGAGCAACACCTTCATCGGTAAGCTGCTGTATCCCTTTGTCCAGCTGTTTAGCTTTCATTGGGTCGTCATTCTGCAGCTCTTTGAAGATCTCAGGCGAAAAGCTGGGGATCCCTTTAAACAGAAATGGATCTCTTTCTGTTAAAGTATCTCCGATTTTAAAATTGCCTGTGTCATACAGCCCGATTACATCCCCTGGGAAGGCTTCATCGATAACGCTTTTATCCTGAGCCATAAAGCTAGTAGGGTTAGCAAACTTTAATTTCTTCGAAATTCTTGAATGTTGATAGAATTTGTTTCTTTCGAATTTACCGCTGACAATTCTAAGGAAGGCAATTCGATCACGATGCTTTGGGTCGAGGTTGGCGTGGATCTTGAATACGAATCCGGAAAATTTCGTATCATCAGGAGAGATATGCCCCACATCAGAATCCCTACCTCTTGGAGTCGGGGCTATTTCAATAAATGTGTTCAGCAATTCTTGAACTCCAAAGTTGTTAAGTGCTGAGCCAAAGAAAACGGGCGCCACATCACCATTCAAATAGGCATCGACATCGAGTTCATCATAGACGCCATTCACCAGTTCAACTTCTTCTCTGAGCTCGTCAGAGAATTCTTTCCCGATCAGGTCGTCCAGTGTTGTGGATGATAAATTGTCAATCTTTACATTTTCTTTAGCAATGTTGGTTTTGCTCCCTTCAAAAAGGTTGAGCTCTCCCTGATGCATGTTGTACACTCCGGTAAAGGTCTCTCCAATACCAATGGGCCATGAAAGTGGCCTTACCTTGATGCTTAGCTTTTCTTCCAATTCATCAAGAAGATCGAATGCATCTCTTCCTTCCCGGTCCATTTTATTAATGAAAACGATCACAGGAGTATTTCTCATCCTGCAGACTTCCATTAGCTTCTCTGTTTGTGATTCGACACCATTTGCACAGTCAATGACCAGGATTACACTGTCTACTGCCGTCAGCGTGCGGAAAGTATCTTCAGCAAAGTCTTTGTGCCCGGGTGTGTCAAGAATATTGATCTGAGTATCACGATAGTTAAAAGCCATAACGGAAGTAGCGACAGATATTCCTCTTTGCTTTTCAATTTCCATGAAATCTGAAGTTGCCGTTTTTTTGATCTTGTTGGACTTTACGGCCCCGGCTGTTTGGATAGCCCCTCCAAATAACAGAAGCTTTTCAGTAAGTGTTGTTTTACCTGCATCGGGATGCGATATTATTCCGAACGTTCTTCTCTTGGCAATCTCTTTTTCAAAACTCATACAGTTTGCGAAATTAGAAAAACTAAGGGAACTATAACCGTCATTGGAGTAGGTAAGCCTCGTCGCAAAATATCAGCATCAACAGGAAACTCAACCACCTGACCTTTTCACATTGTAACCGAGGTCTATTAATAGCTTTATTGCTTTCTCCCTTACGTCACCCTGCAACATGATCTCCCCATCTTTGGCGGCCCCTCCAACCGCACACTTCACTTTTAATGTTTTTCCAAGAGCCTTCAGGTCCGAATCACTTCCGACGAAATCGGCAATTATAGTAACGGATTTTCCTTTCCTCATTTTCCGATCCAATAACGCTGTAAGCCTCTGTTCATTAGGCGAGAGTGTTTCCTTCTCTTCGTTCTCCTCGTGTTCATATCCGAAATCCGGATTGGTAGAGTAGACCACGTTCTTTCGATTTTTTTTGTTTTTACTCATTGTTGCTGACGTGTAGAAATTTTGAATTCTTGGTTTCCATATTCAGTATAATATGTTTTTCTAAGTTTTCCTTCTTCATTGCTATTGTGCTGTCGTGAACACTTGGGTTCCAATACACAATGTACCTTGAGGTAGTATCTAAATCTCCTTGAAAATTATTCAGGTACATTGGACCGCACTCGATGCTGTCGATAAACATTTCATAATTCACTTTCAATAACTTTTCCAGCTTCATGCTGTTTATTTCTGCCTCTTCATAAAGGCTGAGCTCAGATCGAAGCAGGACTGCATTTGCTTCAAGCTCCTGCCTGGTTTTCTTTTGGTCGTTGAACATTTCTTTGCTAACAAAATTATTGTCTTCAATGGAAGGTTTTTTGTTGTTTCTGATCTCAATGCACGCATGTTCCAATTTATCATACTGAACCAGCTTATTTTCCCAAAGTCCTATTTGCAGCTCCTCAATATGTCCGCTTAGCACTTTTAGGTAGATAACACTAGAGTCTTCTCCATATTCGAACCCGCTTAATTCAACGTTGTCGAAAAATTCGTCATACCTGATTTCGTTGGCAATAAAGCTGTTGACAGCCTCTTCAAATTGATTCTCTTTAACCAGCTTTACAAAGAACCAAATACTTGGGACCACAATCGCAAGTAATATGATGAAAGAGTAGAGCTTTACTTTTCTTTCTGTCCTTGGATTGACGAATTCCATTAATGGAAAGCTCAGATACCTCACGGTAAGCACGGTGCTTAGACAAATGAACACGGAGTTGAGTAAGAACAGGTATAAGGCTCCAAAAAAGAATGCTGTCTGGCCAACTGCAAGTCCGTATGCAGCTGTACACATAGGTGGCATTAGTGCTGTAGCAATTGCGACGCCCGGAACCACCGTAGATCTATCTCCGGTT
>JAAZYJ010000434.1 GCA_014239715.1 Flavobacteriales bacterium | reverse complement strand
CTCATAATCAAGGGGTAGCAGGTTCAAGCCCTGCTGGGCCCACTAATTTTCAAGACCATTACGAAGTTCCGGAAAATCTTGATATTTTACATGTGCAATAGGGCTGTTAGCTCAGTTGGTTTAGAGCACTACCTTGACAGGGTAGGGGTCACTGGTTCGAATCCAGTACAGCCCACAAAAACACAAAAAGGCCACCAACTACGGTGGCTTTTTTCTTGACCCCAAAATAACACAATCCAAACTTAATTTTAGCTAGGGAGTGTAGGCGTCTGCCTCCACATAACGCACATTACAATGGTTGATAAGCTCAACGAGGCTGGCGTCAAAATCAGCATAATTGTTAAGAAATGAAAAAGCAGGTATTGATTCTCCGGCTGCCCCGGTGACATAGGGTTGGATCAAGTTATACAGATCATTGTATTGAGCCGACATTTTGGAAGGTTCGAATGGGCCGTTAATGAACTGGTCGATGTACGCATCGTAAACAGACCTGTACACTGGGTCATCATACAGATAACGGATCAACGGCCAGTTTGCTCCAACACTTCCGGGGCCCGTCCCTGAAAAATCAAAAGGAACAGGCTCCTGAGCCGCAGTAATCATGGTAGTGCTGTTAATAAAGCATTCATTATGATCCCAAGGTATCCAATGAATAAGGTTGTCCACGGGGCTGTGGTATAAGTAATAATTATGGGGGGCTCTTCCATAAGTGTCCCAATTCTGAACCGTAGTGTTGGCAGCCAACCATTTTAAAAAGCCGTCGACATTAAAGACATTCTCAAGATTTGAACGCCATACAATAGGATTCGTTAATCTCAGGCCATCATGAAGAGCCGTGTACATCGATACCAGTTCGCTCATGTCAGATGTCGAGCCACTCTTTATTTCAAAATCTATCAGGTAGTCGTCCATGAAGTGTGTGTAGTTAAATGTGGCACCTCCAGCATGTCCGTTTTCGTGATCCCCCTCTGCCTTGTAGCAGCCCCCTGCATCACTGCCAAACTGAGACTTTAACATCGTGTCAAACACGACCTCTACCATAGTATACAACCCGAAGTATTCAGGGCCATCACCATGATCTACATACACTCTGTAAAATGCAGTTCTTGCTGCGGGTATACCAAACTCTCTGAAAACATCATCAGCAACTTTTTCTCTCATGAGTGAGTAGTCTTTAAAGCCATTAGCTAAAGACAGTTGCTTAAAGCCATAGAAACTTTGGCCCCAGACCAAAGGGTTTTCGTCTTCAAAGTGATTGAACTCCAATCTAATTGGGAACTTCTCCCTTCCCATATGATAAGTTGAGCTCAGGCTTGAATTACCTTTGTACCTGAACCCTACATCATACCATTGCACACCATTGAAATAGACCTGACAAGGGATGTAAATTGGGTTTTCCTGTGCAAATCCCCCGGCACTCAGAACATTGTCCAGGTCTGTTTGCAACGTTTCCCAGTACTCCGGAGCTATCTCAATATCAAATCGATTAACCTGACCGTCCGGAAACACCATATCATAGTTTGGTGTCGCTTCTCCACTGTGGGTTGACTCTGTCCAATCTTCCAGCTCATATCCAGGAGGTACAGGAGCCTCTCTATGACAAGAGCACATTACAAGCATTAGAAAAACAATGTGACTTTTATTCATCGCTTGTGAGGTTATAATTTATAACTAAGGTCCACTCCTAAAATGTAGATCGTTTCGGGGTTGAATGTGCTTGTGCCCAGATAAGTCGGGAATGTGTTGAACCCTCTTTCTATTCTATAATAAATTCCAATTTTTGCCTTTTTAAAAGGCTTAAAGCTTGTGCCCAATGTCATTCTTACTTTTTCTAATCCCGAGAGTCTATTGATCCCGGTTTCAACCTCATCAACATATTGAATGGCATCTTCGGTCGTACTTGCATGGAACACTTCTGCTTTAACGTAAGGGTCCAATTTCCAGTTTTTTATGTTGTAATCTACTTTACATGCCAAACGGAATTTTGAGGTAGCATAATCTCCCTTGCCAGCAAAACTTTTGAAATAGTTTCTATACTGATATCTCAAACGATACGACAGCTTGAATCGATTCAGCTTATTCAAATAGCCAAGGTCTGCCTGTGCTCTCCACTGATTTGCCCCCGTTTTTTCATCTCTTTCATAGATGTATCTGTAAGCCCCGCCTAGCTCAAGGTTCTTTATGATCTCATAGGACGCTCCGACCTCTGTAAAGAGAAGTGCCAGCCCTATTGAGTTCTCACTAAGTCTAACCTCTTGATTTAGCTCAAGATCCAACTTGTCATTCAGCAGTTCCGTCTTGATTGCAACGCTGCTCCACGTTTCAAAGTCACGCACAACATTTGAATCTTGTTGACCATTTGCACAATACACACACAAAAGGCCATATAACATTACACTTGAAACTCTTATTACATTGGTCATATTCCCGAAAAGCTATCCAATGTAAGACTAGAAATAAGGCCGGTGGTTTAATCGGCAATGCACAAAATTGTGTTAGTCTCTCAATTTATGAAGAGTTTTCATCCTGATACGCGTTAGCTACTAGTTTGTCACAACTAGCTTACCAACGACAACAGATCGGCTATGCCCCCCAACACGCACAAAGTATGTGCCGCCACTCAAGTCTGGGAGCTTTACTTCACAGCTGCTAAGGATTTCTTCGTAAACAAGTTTTCCCCCGGAAGAAAACAACCTTAACGGCTCTCCATTATAGTCCGAACAAGTTTTCGTTTTTATCTTAAAACTATTCGTCGCAGGCACTGGATATATCTGTAACCAACTATCCAGAACTTGTGCCGATTCGGGAGCTGTTGTGGGGTTTGATGTAGTGCTGCTGGAGAAAGATATATTATCAAAATAAACAATAACGTTGTCTGTTCTTCCACTCAAATCAAAATCAGGAAAGATCACGATCTGATCTTTCACAACAGGGTAGACGCCAATCCGTGACGAGAAGTCAAATGTTAGCTCTTCCCATTCATTTATCAACGTGTTGGCAACCTTTATTTCAGGTTGTGCTGCTGACGTAGCATCAACAAACTTTATCCCGACATCACTGATCCTATCTTTCAGCACCATTATTTTAATTATACAATTGGTAGAATCAAGACTAAATGAACCCACGTCTGTTCCGTGCAGTGATTCGCAGCCCGCCCATGGGTTTCCAGTTTGTAAAGCCGTGAATTTAGCGACTGTTGATGACGTGTTCCATCCTCCAGGAGATGGATTCGCTACCATTTCCAAAGGGGGATTCGTATCGTTTTCGAAGACAGTCCAGCTCCAGAAAAGGCCTATTCCCGGGTTCTGAAAGTCGACAGGTGCGTTTTGGCAGAAAAAACTTGAGAAGCTGCAAAACGAAATTAACAAAAGGAGTAGTTTTTTCATTTTTATATTACCAGTTTATTTAATTTCTAACTTTCACAACAATTCTTATTGTTTGTTTTACAATATCTAAGTTCGTCTTTTTTATCTGAAATCGCAAACCTTGTTCCCGACCTATTTAATCGGGCCTCGTTAT
>JAAZYJ010000433.1 GCA_014239715.1 Flavobacteriales bacterium | reverse complement strand
TCTTTTGTCAACGAATTGGCCATGATCTCAGAAAAACCATTATTGCTGAGCATTTCAGAAACGATATTTTGTAATTTTTCCCGATTTGGTTTTGACCCGTAAGACAAGGAAGCGTTGATCTTCTCTGGTACCGGTATATTGTTGAATCCATAAATTCTCAGGATCTCTTCTATTACATCTATTTCACGTTTTACATCAACTCGATAAGCAGGGACACTCAGCTCCCAGTTTGATCCATCTTCGGATATAATTTTGATGTCTAGCCAATTCAAGATGTTTTTGACTGCAGCAGGATCGATTACAGCGCCACCAACGGAGTAAAGTTTCTCCAGATCAAATTGGGTTACAGAATCTTCAATTCTATTTGGGTAAAGATCGGTAATGTCTGAAGATATTTTCCCTCCTGCTATTTCTTGAATAAGCAATGCTGCTCTCTTAAGAGCGTAGACAACAGTTTCGGGATTAATGCCGCGTTCGAATCTGTAAGACGCGTCAGTATTAAGACCATGTCGCTTAGCCGATTTTCGTATCGATACGGGATCAAAGTAGGCGCTTTCAAGAAATATAGCTTTTGTTTCTTCTGAAACCCCATGATCCAATCCGCCAAAAACACCTGCGATACACATCGCTTCGTTTCCATTGCATATCATAAGATCATCCTTGTCTAAAACCCTGTCAGTTTCGTCAAGTGTAATAAACTTGGTTTTTGAGGATAATGTTTTGACATCCACTTTATTCCCTTTGATTTTTGAAAGGTCGAAAGCATGCAAAGGCTGGCCCAGCTCATGAAGCACGAAATTGGTGGCATCAACAACATTGTTAATGGGCTTCAGGTCAATGGATTTCAGTCTTTTTTGCAACCAATCAGGGGAAGGTCCGACCTTAATATCGGAGATGGTTACCCCAGCATAGCGGGGACAAACTGCATGGTCAACCACAGAGATGTCCATTTCAACGGTTCTGGAGTCGACCTTATAGCTGTCGATCGAAGGCCATGCAACAGATTGGCTCTCATCAACTAATTTCTGATGTTTTAGTGCACAAAGCAAGTCGCGTGCAACGCCGAGATGACTCATTCCATCTGCACGATTAGGGGTTAAACCAATTTCGAACTGGATATCTGATTCAACGTTGTAGTAGCTGCTTGCCGAGTTTCCTATTTCCGCATTATCCGGAAGCACCAAAATGCCATCGTGATCTTTACCCAACCCGAGCTCGTCTTCTGAACAGATCATTCCGTTTGATTCAATGCCTCGGATCTTTGATGTTTTTATATTGATGGATTCCCCGGAGCTGGGAATTAATGTTGTCCCGGGAATGGCCACTACTACTTTCTGTCCTGATTCCACGTTCGGGGCACCACAAACAATTTGAAGGGGATCACTATACCCAATATCGACCATGGTTATTGCCAGCCGATCGGCGTCGGGATGCTTTTCTTTGGAGACTACCTGACCTATGATACCAGGAACTATTCCTATTGGATGACTTTTTTCAACCTCCAGACCTGTATCGGTTAATATTCTGGCGATTTCGATTGCCGAGATATCAGTATCTATATATGACCTTAACCAATTGTAGGATATTTTCATTTCCTCCGGGATTAATGAGCAAATTTAGTTTTTTATTTGAGCTTAAAGCTCGCCTTTCCTGTGAGTTTTTCAGGTTTGGGCTGGGTGAGCATTTTGTGCAAATGTAATTTGACCGCTTCACCCATATTTTTACACTTGTTAAATTGGTTTGTTTTATGATGGAGGTTCAACTCCTTCTTGATGGCATCTGTCTTTTTGGGTGTGGATATTTTATCTGCCACAATGCACTCCATTAACCTGTTGATCTTGTTTTTAGATGCCTCGTACCTTCTTTTCATCAACGTTCTCTCCTCGTACTGATATTGCCTAATGGTTTCAGGGTTCATTACTTCAATACAGAAATTAACAATTGGATTATTCTCCTTAAAATATTGTGGAAGGTACATTCGTAATCTACCCTCATAGCACTGCTGATCAAAATCAAGTGCCCTGACCCGGTATTGCTCCTCTTCGAAATCGGGAGTTACATCTACGACATAATTGTAAGAACGCATATCACCCAATAGTCTTACAAAACATCGTTCGTTGAATTTCACAAATTCTTTGGCGAGCCGGACTTTGTTAAAGTTCGGAAGGTTTATGTAATTGTCTATAAATGCATCGCCTGGTATTCCTGCAATGTGCTCCTCTATCAACGAATTCTTATCTACTAGGTAGTTGATCCGATTTGGAGACAGGATGTGCTCAAGCTCCAGGCCGTATACGCGGGATGCATCGGCAATTTTGACGTAAAAGTAGTCATAGTTGTCGTTGAACTGATTCACAATTCTTACTCGGAAAGGTTTCGAATTTCCGAACTGGCAATAGTCAATTCGGTCAACAACCAGGTGCTCCATAACGGAAAGATCTCCATCCGTTTTTAACAGAGCATAGATGGTTGTAAGCCCATGGTTCAGCTCTTTTTGACTTTCAGGATCGAAGATCACCGTTTCCCAAAGCGTGTCCTTCCCTGATTTGTCAAATAATGGAAACCCGTCTGTATATCGAAGTAAATTTTCGTACGACACCGGGATGAGCTCTTCTCTGCCGTACTCTTTTAAGTAAGTCCTTAGCTTACTGCTAATCTTATAAATTTCTTTTTTCTTTGAAATGTCCATTTAAGAAATTCCACGCATTATGCCTTTATCTGAATTTCGGATAAATTTGAGAATGGTATCTTTTTCGTTTGAGTTGGGGATCTCAAGATCAGCAATTTTCAGCGCCTGGGATATATTGCTGTTCATGATGTAGATTATACGATAAACATCCTCAATATTAGCGATCTGGGCATCAGTGAACCCCCTTCTTCTCAGTCCGATTGAATTAACTCCGCAATAAGAAAGTGGCTCTCTGGCCGCTTTGGCATATGGAGGTACGTTCTTTCTTACCAAGGAACCGCCTGCAACAAATGCCTGTTCGCCAATCGTAACAAACTGCTGCACAGCAACTACACCCTCGATTATTACCCAGTCTTCAATTGTACAATGCCCGGCAATTTGACTTGAGTTGGCTATGATCACGTGATCCCCAACCATACAATCATGGGCAATATGAACGTATGCCATTAACAAGCAGTTGCTACCGACCGAGGTTTTCATCTTGTCAATTGTGCCTTTGTGAACTGTTGCATATTCTCTGACCACCGTATTGTCACCGATATGAGTTGTTGTCTTTTCTCCGTTGTATTTCAGATCTTGGGAAACAATTGAAATAATTGCCCCTGGAAATATTTTTACATTATTGCCAATTCGAGCTCCATCCATAATGCATGCACCGGGACCGACCCAGCAATTTTCTCCTATTTCAACATCTCCTTGAACAGTTGCAAATGGTTCTACAACAGTTCCAGCTCCAATTTTTGCATCCGGATGAATATTAGCTTCTAAACTCATTTAATCTTTTTCTTTAACGATCTGTGCCATCATTTCTGCTTCTGCTGCGGGCTCTCCATTCGCATAAGCAATGCCTTTCATATGAACTATTCCTCGACGAATCGGTGTGATAAGCTCCAGATCAAACACAACACTGTCACCGGGAATCACTTTTCTTTTGAATCTAACGTCATCAATCTTCATAAAGTATGTCATATACTTTTCCGGATCATCGACTTTACTTAACGCAAAAATACCTCCAACCTGAGCCATAGCTTCAATTTGTAGAACTCCAGGCATTACGGGGTTCCCGGGGAAGTGGCCCTGGAAAAAGGGCTCATTCATAGTGACATTTTTAACACCAATAATTCGGCTGTCAGTTATTTCCATTATTTTATCTACCATCAGGAAAGGATATCTGTGAGGTAGCATTTTCTCAATATCATTTATGTTGTACAACGGTTCCTTATTCAGATCGAACAGTTTCTTTCCTTTTTGATTGGTCATGATCTGTTTGATGATCTTTGCAAAAGATACGTTCCCTGAATGGCCGGGGCGTGCAGCAAGGATGTGCCCTTTAATTGGCTTTCCGACCAAAGCAAGATCGCCAATAATGTCCAACAACTTATGCCTGGCGGGCTCATTAACAAACTTCAGCTCAGCATTATTTAGTGTGCCGATTCCTCTTATGTTAATTTCCAGATGTTCTTTCCCTAACAAGGCGGCAAGCTCATCAAGTTCTTCTTTTGGAATGTTATCCCGCTCTACCAGAACGATAGCATTATCAATATCACCACCTTTGATCAGTCCGGCACGAGCCAATTCCTCTAATTCCCTAAGAAAAACAAAGGTTCTGCACGGTGCGATATCTTTTTTGAAATCAGCTATGGAATAGATGTTAGCGTGCTGAGTCCCTAATACTGGAGAGTCGTAGTCTACCATTACGGTGAGTCGAAATTCAGGATAAGGTACCGCCAACATCTCTATACCCCGATCCAGATCTTCATAGGGTTGATTCATCTGAAATTCGAAATAATCTCTTGGGAATTCAAGCTCGCTAATTCCTGCTGTTTCAATTGCCTCTACGAACAACATTGCACTTCCATCCATAATTGGAATTTCAGGGCCGTCTATTTGGATCAGTGCATTATCTACCTGCATGCCATATAAAGCTGCAAGCAAATGCTCTGTTGTATAAATCCGCACTCCGTTTTTTTCCAACGTCGTTCCGCGATCGGTACTTACAACCAGATCTGCATCAGCTTTAATGATTGGCTGCTTTTCAAGGTCCATTCTTTGGAACTTGTAACCATGATTGGCTGGTGCAGGCAATATGTTGATCTTCACAGTTTCGCCGGTATGAAGTCCGACCCCACTCATATTAATCTCTTTAGAAAGCGTAGTTTGATTTTCGCTCATTGTTTTCCTTTTTTCAGTTCTTTGAGTTCTTTTTCCAGTTCGTCAATTTTCGATTTGATCTTAGGAAATGACCTAAACAAGACGTAAGACCGTTTATAGCTACCTATAGAGTAAGCTGGAGACCCTTGTACAATTTCGCCCTCATTCTCGATAGTAGACTAAACTCCTGATTGAGCCGCAATTTTTACACCATCAGCTATTTTCAAATGGCCCACTATTCCAACTTGTCCGCCGATCATACAGTTTGCTCCTATTTTAGTGGAACCCGCAATTCCAGTTTGCGCAGCGATCACCGTATTCTCTCCCACCTCAACATTATGTGCGACCTGGATCAGATTGTCCAGTTTAACTCCTTTTCGTATGATCGTTGAACCAAGTGTGGCTCGATCTATACAAGTGTTAGCACCAATTTCAACATGATCCTCAATGACCACATTTCCAATTTGTGGAATTTTGTGGTAATCGTTCTCCGATTTAGGAGCAAATCCAAAGCCGTCAGACCCTATAACCACCCCGGAGTGAATCGTACATGACCTACCGATTATACAGCTGCTATAAACGCTGGAGTTAGCATACATTGTGGTGTCATCTCCTATATTAACTTCGCTATCTATGTTACAGCCAGAATAGAGCTTTACGCGATCTCCGATCTTGACATTTTCACCGATAGATACAAACTCACCCAAATAACAATCAGATCCGATCGTTGCTGTGGATGCTATTTTAGCTGTTTCTGAAATCCCAGTCTTGTTGTTTTTTAACTGATTGTATTGCTCCAGAATGATGGCAAAACTCTGATATGGATCTTCGACACGAATGAGTGTGCAGGTTTCCGGCAAAGCCCTTTCCAGTTCAAAAGAATTGGATACAATTACCACAGATGCATGTGTAGAGTAGATGTACTCATTGTATTTGGGATTGGCCAAGAACGACAATGTGTTTGGCTTGCCTTCCTCAATTTTAGAAAGATTGTTGACTTTTACGCTACCTGTCCCTTCAACTTTGCCTCCAAGTAATTGGGCAATCTGTTCTGCTGAAAATTCCATCGTGTCAAAAATAGGAAAATTAGTACAGCAAATGAGATTTAACTTTATGACTCAAAATTGAATTCCACTACTTTTTTCAGGTGTCTAAGCTAATGCCTCAGAACAATTCATCCGGTAATCAGAAGTCATCCATCTCCTCTTGTCGTTCGTATACCTTCTGGTAGTTGTTCAATTTAACAGAGATTGCTAAAGAGAGCTGCGGATATAATGGAGTTGACAAGAAATGAAGAGTAACATTATCAATTTCTGAAACGGTTTTACGTCGGGATGTATTCAATACATTCCTTCCCTGCAGTGTAATCGCGATCTTGTTCTCAGCCAAACTTCGCTTGATCGAGATATCCTGAACAAAATTGTCAGAACTTTCTCCTTGCGCAGTGACCGAAGCACTATTGTATCTGGAGATCAATTGAACAGTCCAATCTTCCCGGATATAAAAAGTGTTGGCTAAACGCCCATTGTAATTAAATGAATGTGTGTCATAATCCTGGTTAGAAAGATTGCCGTTTAACGCAAAATAATATGCGTTGAATCCGGCATTGATCTTCCACCATTTCAAAAGCTTGTGATCGACCATTCCTTCGAGGCCGTAAGATGAGGATGTCCCAATATTTTCTGGTCGTGTAATTAGAATTCCTTCCTGATAAACCGATGATAAGCGTTGGATTATGCCGGCGTTTTTTCTCATATATCCCTCAAGGCTGAAAAAGCTCTTCTTATTAAAAGGTCTCATATAATTAAGCTCAAAGGCATCGATATAGGTAGGTTGAAGGTTCGGATTGCCGCTTCTAACTAAATAGGGGCTTGACCATGTGATAAATGGCTCAAAATAATAGCTGCGGGGGCGCTCTATTCTCCTTGAATAACTGGCGATGAGCTGACCTTTCTTCTTTAGGTTGTAGGAAAAATGTGCTGAAGGAAACCAATCCAAACGATTGATCTGGGTGAAATCGATTGACTTGGATGATGAAATTGTCCTGTAGGTGTACTCTGCTCTGATGCCTAGCTGGTACCCCAGTGCATTTTTCTTTCCTCCGTACATCGCGTATGCCGCATGAATGTCTCTTATGTAATCAACATCAGAGCTGAAAATAGAATCAAATTGGAAAGACTCAAATACAGTGTCGTATGTATAGTTTTTTCCTATGTCTCCGCTTTTTCCAAACTGCGACTGAATTCCGGCTTCAAAAGTGTTGCCTTTGATCGGCAGCCGATAGTCGATTTTAAATCTGTTGGCATTAGAAGGTCCTGTTTCTGTGTATAAATTACCTGAGTTGATGCTCCCATCCAAATCGTAGTTGAACGTAGTGTCTTGTTGGTTAGCTCCAGAAAAGTTTGCAATGGCCTTAAAGCTAATGTGGTGCTGTTTATTGCGTTTGAAATTGTATTGGTAGTGCAGACTAAATGAGTTGTTCATAAATTGAATATGCTTGTTGGGCGTAGAGGTGAACTGCTCGATCAAGGTGTCATTGTCATAGTTCATATATTCAATATTGTTAGCTCCCTTCATCAGATTTGATTTGATTTTTGCTGATAAAACCAGTACGTGTGAATTGTTGGGAGACCAATTAAAACTGCCGTTCACTCCCCAGTTTGACCTTATCCAATTGCTTAATCCTTCGCTGTAAAGACGATTGCTAACACTGTCAAAACGGGTAGCTCTATCTTCAGTCTGTTCGTTAGGGCGGCTTCTGTTTCTCCACCCTGCGCCTAGATCGAATGAGGCCTTTTTCCGTTTAATACTTAAAGCCAGATCAGAGCTATAGTTACTGAATGTCCCTGCTTGCCCACTAAGTAATACGCTAACGCCCTCCAGGCTGTTTTTCTTGGTAATTACATTGATCACTCCACTTGTGCCTTCAGCGTCATATTTTGCAGAAGGGTTTGTGATAACTTCAATTTCTTTCACCGAGCTCGCCGGAAGTGATGCCAAATAATCACCCGCATCCATTATGGTCGGAACGCCATCTATAAGCAGTGTGAAACTTGAGCTTCCTCTAAGACTTACCGTCCCTTCAGGGCTAATGGTAATTGATGGTATGTTTTCCAGGATCTCAATCGCTGTTTGCCCTTCAGTATTGATCTGGTCTTCAACATGGATTATTTTTTTATCGATCTCGTAGCTCAGCATTGGAGTATTTCCACTGATCTCCACCTCATCCAACAGGACGGGTTCCAGCAAAACATTCTTAAGGTGATGCGTTGCATCGAATTCATTTAAAACAACATTTTCGATAGTTCTGGTCTTGTACCCAATGAAACTGAAATCAAGGTAATATGCGCCCAATGGAAGGTCGGTAAGGGAAAAATGACCATTCTCTTCTGAAACGGCTCCACCAACCAATTTTTGATCCTCCGTAGAAAATACTCGTATCGTGATGTAGCCAAGCGGAATATTCTCAATTGAGTCGATGATGTTGCCAAAGATCTCTCCTGAACCGCCTTTCCCTTCGACTTTTCCCGATCTTCCTGGTCCTCCTTGACAATAAGATGGGCAGACTATAAATATGAGTAAGCTTCCAATAAAAAACTTAGCACAATGGGTCATAATAATTTTAGCGTTTAGACTCGTTGTAGATCATAAAGTTTAACGGTAGATCAATTGTGTAATTTGGGATGGCAAAGAAAATATTTTGTTACAGGTGAGGCAAGTGTATGAATGTTCAGATTGTCAGAAGCTTCAGTAATGTCTCGAAT